>NZ_NJER01000002.1:600000-861144 GCF_002753895.1 Halobacteriovorax sp. JY17
TGTTTTTGCAACTGAACCTCTTGAAGAAGATTCTAAACTTAGAACTTTAGATAATTTAGTTATGACTCCACACCTTGGAGCTTCAACAGATGAAGCTCAATTTAGAGTTGGAGAAATGGCCGTTCATCAACTTAAAGAATTTTTCTTAAATGAAAACCTATTAAATGAGGTCAGAGTATAATGAAATCTCTAGCTATTATTGGTTCTCAGTGGGGCGATGAAGGTAAGGGGAAGATTACAGATCTTCTAAGCCAAAAGTGTGATGTTGTTGTTCGCTTTCAAGGTGGTAACAACGCTGGCCACACAATCATCGTTAAAGATAAGAAGATTGTTCTTCACTTAATTCCTTCGGGGATTTTACATGATCATTGCGTTTCTGTAGTAGGCCACGGAGTTGTTTTTGATCCTGAAGCATTTAAGACAGAGCTTGAAAATGTTACGAGCAATGGAATTACTGTAAATAGTAAGAAACTTAAGATTTCTGGTAATGCTAGTGTCATCACTATGTATAATAGGTTGATCGATGCGCAGAGAGAGTCTAAAGGGCCATTAAAGATTGGAACAACTGGAAAAGGAATCGGCCCTGCTTACGAAGATAAGATTTCTAGAAAAGGAATTAAATTAAAAGATCTCTTAGATAGAGACCTTTTGATAGATAAATTAAAAGCAAATCTTATCGAAAAAGAGTTTCTTCTAAAAAACCTCTATCAAGTTGAGTATCCAAGTGTTGAAGAAGAAGCTTCAAGGCTCTTTGAACTTGGGAAAATGATTGAACCATTTATTTGCGATACATTTAGTTTCTTAGATCACGCAGTTAAAGAAAATAAGAATATTCTCTTTGAAGGTGCTCAAGGAATTCTCTTAGATATTGATTACGGCTCTTATCCATTTGTGACTTCTTCAAGCACAAGTTATGGTGGGATCTTCACTGGTGCAGGGATGCCTTCTGGAAAAGTTGATGAAGTCTTAGGGATTACAAAGGCCTATACAACAAGAGTTGGAGAGGGACCTTTTCCTACAGAGCTCTTCTCTGATGTTGGAGAATTTATCCAGCAAAAAGGTGGAGAGTTCGGGGCAACAACTGGAAGAAAGAGAAGATGTGGTTGGTTAGACCTTCCTCTTCTTAAGTACGCAGTAAAATGTTCAAGCCTAACAAGTATTGCGCTTACTAAAGTCGATGTACTAAGTGGAATGGATGAGCTTAAAGTGTGTAAGTCATATAAGTATAATGGTGAAGAAATTGATTGCGCTTATCCTGGGATTGATCTTTCAAAAGTTGAGCCAATCTTTACTGATATCGCTCCATTTGATGATGATTTCAAAGGGGAGCTCTCTGATAATTTAAAGTCATATATTGAAATGATTGAAAAGGAATTAGGAATACCTGTTTCTATTTTGGCATTTGGACCAGAGAGAAGTGAAATTGTATTTAGAAAAGAATTTTTTAATTAATAAAAAGAGGGAGTGGGTCTAGTCACTCCCTCTCTTTTCCAAGGAAGGAAGAAAAAGGAATGCTCCTTTTATTAAATTTTTTCTCTATGAATCTCTAATATTTTTTCTTGAAATAAATCTAGAGAATTAACTCTTTTAGAATCCTCTTTATTAACCTGTAGTTCTTGTGAACATTCATCTATTACAGATACTGAATCATCAGCTTTAGATGAGAAACTAGCGGCGCTAATTAGTAAGAAAAATAATAGAGCAAGATGTCGTTTGTAAGGCATAATCGATCTCCTGTTATACTTACAAGATTAATTATGCCTACGTTGAAATGTCTTTGTGTCAGTTGAATGTAAAGTAATGGTGATTATTGGATTAGTTCTGCGAATACTTTACCGTCTTTGTATTCTTTTAAGTACACATTGCGAATCTGATTCTTTAACTCAAGTTCTGTTTGAACATAGACTTTTACATAGTTTGTTGTGTAGCCAGTGTAAAGTCCATCTCTAGTTCTTCTTTCAAATAGAACTTCACTCTGTGAACCAATTTGATCTTCAGAAAATAATGAGAGCTTGGCTTCTCCTAAGTGTAGAAGTGATTTAACTCTCTCTTTCTTAGTGGCATTATGAATATGATTATCTAATTTAGAAGCAGTTGTTCCCTTTCTCTTTGAGTATGGAAAAACATGAAAGTGAGTAATAGGCAGCTCTTTAACTAGATTGTAAGTATTTTCAAATTGCTCTTTAGTCTCACCAGGAAAACCACAAATTAGATCAGCTCCAATTCCCGCATTTGGAAAAGCTGTAATGATTTTATTAATCACTTTCTTATAGTCAGCAACAGTGTACTTTCTTCTCATATTCTTGAGGATTTCATCATCACCTGATTGAAGAGGAATGTGAAAGTGATCTTTAAATTTTGGAGAGCTCTTAAATACTTCTAGGAGTTCGTCAGTAATTGTATTGGGCTCAACGCTTGATAGTCTCAGTCTTTCAAGTCCATCTAGGTCTAGGAGCGCGCGAACCATATCTGTTAATTTTTCGCCCGATGAAGTTTCATACTCACCGATATTTACGCCCGTTAGAACAATTTCTTTAAATCCGTTTGCAAGTAGCTCTCTTGCATTCTCTAATGCTCCATCAATACTAATGGCCTTAGATCTTCCTCTTGCAAATGGAATAATACAAAATGAACAAACGTAATTACATCCATCTTGTATTTTTAGGAATGCTCTCGTGTGAGAGTCGGAAGTTGTGGTCGCTGCTCCATAGAAGTCTGTTGTTTTGTCTACGTGAATAGCTGTTGTCTCTTCTTCGTTTAGGTAATCGAAGACTTTATATTTTTCAGATGTTCCAAGAACGAGGTCAACACCTTGCATATTTGCAATAGTCTCAGGCTCCATCTGAGCGTAGCAACCGGCCACGACAATTTTGCCTTCTGGAGATGATTTATGAGCCTTTCTAATAAGGTTTCTACATGTAGAGTCAGCAGCATCAGTTACTGTACAAGTGTTGATGAACATAACATCAGCTTTCTCACCAAATTCAACAATCTCATAACCACGATCGGTAAAGCCCTTGGCCACAGAGCCAGTTTCTGAGAAATTAAGCCTACAACCTAGTGTATGTAGGGCAACTTTTTTTGTTGGATTATTTTCAGTATTTTCCACTTCTTAAACCTATTTTCAATTATTCCTGCACAACATAGTTAATGACGCGCTTTCAGACAAGTAGCAAAGTATATTTTTTATATTATTTACTCAATTTATCCAACTTTTTGTTTGACAGAAAAGCAGATAATCTTTATTCTCATTTTCACGTTCAAAGATGAATTTATGGTCTCGTAGCTCAGTTGGTTAGAGCATCTCCCTTTTAAGGAGAATGTCCTGTGTTCGAGTCACAGCGAGATCACCATTTTTACTTTTAATGTGCTCCCATCGTCTAGCCTGGTCTAGGACACCGCCTTTTCACGGCGGTAACAGGGGTTCGAATCCCCTTGGGAGTACCATTAAAAAGCAAAAAAAGCCCAGAACTAAGTCTGGGCTTTTTTGTGTCCAGTTAATATGACTCTCTCTAGTAATTCCAGTTGTTTAGGTTGTCTTGACCTCTTTATACAAATTAATTTTAATTAATACTATCGCGTGGAAAGCCGATAAATAGACATATGAAAAATATATTAAGCAGTCTAAATATTGAGCTCTTCGAGGCCCTAGAGATAGGTCTTGCGATTAATGATTTAGATGGGAACCTCTTATATGTAAACAAGGCTTACTCAAACCTTATTGGGTACACACAGGCCGAGGTTGCAGAGCTTAGTTATTGGGAAATTACTCCAAAGAAATATACTTCAATGGAAGAGAAGCAACTAGAACTACTTGAGAGTCAAAAGGCCTACGGTCCATATGATAAAGAGTATATTCACAAAAATGGTTCCTTGATCCCTGTTAGACTTAATGGAAAGGTTATAGAGATAGCTGGTAAGAGCTATATTTGGTCGACAGTTGAAGATGTTAGCTTTTCAAAATCAAAAGAAATTTCTGCCAACCTAGAGAGCACTGCGGATCTAATAGAGAAGGCCGTGACCGAGATTTTTATTTTAGATTTCGCGAATTTTAAATTTTTATATGTGAATGAAGCTGCCCGTGAAAATATAGGCTACTTAATGAGTGAACTTACTTCGCTTACTCTTGAGGATGTAGGGCATGAGTTAAGAGGTGAGAAGTTTTCTCAATCAATTGCTACATTGAAGACTCATGAAGTAGATCAGTTAGAAATTGAATCAAAGATAGTAAGAAAAGATGGCACAAAATACGACTCTGTCATTAAGCTTAAAATTGCTAGTTATCAAGGAAAGCCATGCTACGTAGCTTATATCAACGATGTAACAACGATTAAGTCTATTGAGAGGAAGAGAAATGAGGCGCTAGTAGAACTTGATAAATCTTTACAGTTTCAAAAAGTAATTCAGCAAGGTGCTGCTTATGCCATTATTGCAACTACGGTAGATGGTATTATTAATAGCTTTAATCCAGCAGCAGAAAGACTGCTAGGGTATAAGCAAGAAGACCTTATAGGCAAAGAGACTCCAGCCCTGTTTCATGACTTAGAGGAAGTGGTTGAGAGAAGTGAGAAATATGGAAAGATTATCAATGAATCGATAGAACCAGGATTTAAAACTTTCAAATGTCTTACTGATGCGAGAATTCCGAATGAAGATGAATGGACCTATATTAACAAAAGTGGAAAAAGAATTCCTGTCTTACTCTCTATAACAGCTTTGAAGGATAGTAAGAGTGTCACAACAGGCTACCTAGGTATTGCAAAGGACATAACAGAGAGAAAACTTAAAGAGGTTGCACTCCAAAATGCGATAGAAGAAGCAGAGAGAGCTCTAGAGATAAAGAGTGAATTCTTGGCAAATATGTCTCATGAGGTGAGAACTCCAATGAATGGTATTCTTGGCATGACCTCTCTTTTAATGAATGATGTGAAAGATAAAGAAGTTCTTGAGGGCCTAGAAATAATTAATAAGAGTGCCTTATCTTTATTGGGGATTATAAATGATATATTAGATCTATCTAAGATAGAGTCAGGTAAGTTTAAAATTAATCCTATTCACTTTAGTTTCAAAAATTTAATTTCTGATAGAATCAAAGTAAATAAGGCTGCATTAAGTGGAAAGTCTATAAAGCTAGAGTCTAGCTACAATAGAGATGTTCCTGATGAGATTTATGCAGATGAACTAAGGTTAGAGCAGGTTATCAACAACCTATTAAGTAATGCAATTAAATTTACCTTCTCTGGAGAGATCAGGATTACTGTCGACATTGAGAAAGGGACTGATAGCAAGAACTATATTATTTGCTCTGTTGAGGATTCAGGCATTGGTATATCAAAGGATCAACAAGAAAATATATTTGATAGTTTCACACAGGCTGATAGTACGACCACTAGAAGGTTTGGTGGGACTGGACTTGGACTCGCAATAACAAGAAACTTAGTAGAATTGATGGGTGGAAGTATATGGTTAGAGAGCACAGAAGGCGAGGGTTCCCTATTTACTTTTAAAGTACCAGTAGAGGTATCTAGCCAAGCTAAGATTAGAAAAAACGAAACTAAAGGGCTTCCTTATGAGGCGACTCCAATAAAGACTCTAGTAGTAGAGGATAATCTCGTAAATCAGAAAGTAGTTTGTAGACTCTTGAGTAAGCTGGGAATTACTGCTGAGGTTGCCGCTAATGGCCAGGAGTGTTTAGAGGCATTAAGGAAGCAGAAGTTCGACTTAGTTTTAATGGATTGTCATATGCCAGTTCTTGATGGTTTTGAAGCTACAAGGGCAATTCTTAAAGAGTACAAAGAAGATCGTCCATATATTATTGCTGTAACAGCAAGTGCTATGTCTGAGGATGTTGCAAGGTGTCATGAGGTTGGAATGGATAGCTTTGTTTCTAAGCCTGTTTCAATCAACTCTATCAGAGAAGCTCTTGTAAAGTTCAAGAAAAGCTTGAAGTAGACCGTTCTTATTTCTCTTTATTATCGTTTACAAATAACTCATTCAATGAAAAACACTATAGTGTTTAAACTTGAATGGAGAGAAAATGAAGAGTTGTTGCGAAAGTAAGAGTACGGAGTTAGATCAGCTTAGAGAGAAGCAGAAGAATGTTCTAATTATTGTACTTATTATTAATTTTTCAATGTTCTTAGTTGAATTCTTTTATGGACTACTCTCAAATTCTACAGCACTACTATCTGACTCGTTAGATATGCTTGGAGACGCCACAGTTTACGCCTTTAGCCTTTATGTAATTAATAAGAGTGTGAAGTGGAAGGCAAAAGCGGCGATCTTAAAAGGGGTAATAATCACTCTATTTGGTCTTTATGTATTTGGTGAAGCTCTTTATAAGGCAATGTCAGATGTATTACCTGCGGCAAAGACTATGGGGGCCGTTGGACTACTTGCACTAACAGCTAATGCAAGTTGCCTATTTCTTCTCCTAAGACATCGAGAAGATGACATTAATATGAAGTCTACTTGGATTTGTTCAAGGAATGACATTATTGCTAATGTAGGAATACTTCTAGCGGCAGGTCTCGTTTACCTACTAGAGAGCAAATGGCCTGATATTATAATTGGGATGATCATTGCTGGAGTATTTTTAAGGTCTGCCTTTGCTATCTTAGGAGAGTCTCTTAGAATCTTTAAGAACGCCCCAGAAAATCCACAATAAAGTCATAGAATAAGCAGTACAGGGCAACCGGGACCGGTAGTCCAAGTACTGTGCCTAGAAAATAGTCTTTAAATTTTACTCTAGACATTGATAATGTGTAGTTTAGGGCCGGATTGGTCTGCATTAATACTCTTAGAATGAATATCGTTCTGATTGGGTGAGCTTCAAGCTGTCTAAGAGCTTTATTCGCATACTTATTCTTAAGCTCATTTAAGAGACCTTTCCCAAAGAAGCTAATGAGAAAAAAACTCGAGCAACAAGCTGTAATTGCACCAGTTAGGATGAGAATATATGCAATATGTGTTGGAAATACTAGAATAGGGGCGCTTATTATAATCCAGCCTGGGATGTAGAATAGATTTGCGACACAGAAGAGGGCGATAAAAATTAGTGATGAAAGAAGTAGATTCCCTTCTAGTAAAAGGGTTAACTTCTGTGTTGTTGCAAAATCTGCGAGTCCAAATTGCTTTGCCAAGAAAATAATGGCACAGATAGATAGGATTAATATAATTAATTTCTTATTTGCTTTCATTAATTCATTGTAGTGACCAACAGATAATATTGTAAAAGAGTTTCTCTTAATATATCCAATTGACTTTCTTGAGCTAAAAAATTATAAATGCCATTCGAAATAATTATGGTCTCGTAGCTCAGTTGGTTAGAGCATCTCCCTTTTAAGGAGAATGTCCTGTGTTCGAGTCACAGCGAGATCACCATTTTTATTTTTAATGTGCTCCCATCGTCTAGCCTGGTCTAGGACACCGCCTTTTCACGGCGGTAACAGGGGTTCGAATCCCCTTGGGAGTACCATTAAAAAGTAAAAAAAGCCCAGACTTAGTTCTGGGCTTTTTTGTGTCTACTTTAACAAAGCAAGGTTGAGATCATTTAACTTTAAAATATAATTAAAAAGATATTTATTTCTTTTAGCGAAAAAGAATATTATTTTCCTTGTAAATGGAGACTTACTCATCAAAAGGGCTAAATGAGTCCAGATCCAGTAATTCATATAGAGAAAATTTATTTTAAGTTTTTCTTTGATTCCGAAGTTGTCAAAATTATCAGTAATAATATTACTCGCTTTGATACCGAGTGATATACCTTCTCCTGTAATTCCGTCTAGGAAATGATAGGCGTCTCCTAGAAAGAAAAGGTTCTTATGACTTATTGAAGAGCTAACTTCGTCAAATGGTCCATATCCCTTAAAGTCATTTAGAGATTTCTCTTCAATAAGCTTTTCTCTCAGTAATGGGAAGTGAGAAAGCAGTTTACTCTTTAAGTTGGCTCCCGATTCAATGGAGTCTTTAAACCAAAGGAAGGCCACTTCTATTGTCTTATTTGAAATAGGGGTGACGTAGGCCTCTATAGAGTCGCTCCAATAAACTTGTACGCTATTTGACCATGGAGCAATATCATAATGAATACGTGCGCCAATTCTCGAGGGAATTATTCTCTTCTTAGAATGTCCCGTGTTCTTTCGCGTCCAAGAGTTAAGTCCATCGCAAGCAAAGATAAAGTCAAATTCTAATATATTAGGACCTATTGTTAATGTGTAACTGTCTTCTTTCTCATTAATGCTATCAATCTTTGTTTCTGGACATAAAGTGATATGTGGGTTTTGGGAAGCTATGTTGAAAAGTTGCTCTGAGAGCTCAGTTCTCTTTGTTCCAACGGCCGGGCCATGTAGGTTACCACGAAGTATAGAGTTTCTTTCAATATACTCAATTGAGTTGAGGGTGAAGCTGTTGAAAGGAGTGAAAGTCATTCCAATATTTATAAGGTTATCCACTCCACTTGGCATAATTCCTTGACCGCAGACTTTATCGATCGGCCATGACCTCTTCTCAAAGAGAGTCACTTTGTGTCCTCTCTTTGCGAGTTTTATTGCTGTATAAAGGCCTATGGGACCTCCGCCAATTATTGCTAAGTTTTTCATAACTCTTAATTTTATATGTTGAAGATTGTGGAATACTTATTATATTTTTTTAAGTTTCTCTCTTCTAGTCGTATTCTAAAAAAGAGTATAACAAAGTTTAAAAATGAGAAAATAGTTGAAACTTCAAATAGAGATGCCATTAGGGGAAGACTTAGTAGTTCTAAGGTAACTCCTAGGTAGTTTGGATGTCGAAACCATTTGAAGATACCACTTCTAACGGCTGGAGCCTCTGGAAGAATGACAACTCTAGTTGACCATCTCTTTCCAAGGGTTCCGATTGCTGTAATTCTTAAAGCTTGTCCCATTAGAAAAACTATAAGGGAGGGCCAAAAAATATAAGAACTAAATTGTATATTTTTATAAAAAGAAAAATAAGCAAGGCAGATAAGCCAAATCGTATGTAGAAGAACCATGAAAATATAATTTCTTTCTTTTATAATCATTCCGCCTTTTGAAAGAATGAACTTCTCATTACTTCTAGAGAGAAATAGCTCCGCTATTCTTTGCAAAATAGTAAAGACTATAATGATTCTAAAAATTAAAAGATAATTTATTTCCACTTTAATAATCCTAGCTCTGCACTAAATGCCGGCCCCATAGCGACACTTATGATATTTTTACCTGAAAGCTCAGGTGTTTGGGCATCCATATTTCTTTTGAAAATATCTAAGACTGAGACGGAGCTCATATTTCCATTTTTTGCTAAACTATCCCAACTATGCTTCAAGCCTTTTTCCGGAAGGTCCAAAACTTTCTCAAGTGCGAGAAGAACTTTCGGTCCTCCAGGATGAGCGAAGAAAGAATCAATCTTACTGAGGTCTAAATTGTTTTCAGATAAGAATTCATTAAGAGGGCCTGGAAGAGATTTTTCAGTTAGGTCTGGAACACTTTTACTTAGGACAATATTTAGACCTTTCTCACCGACTTTCCAACCCATTACATCTTGTGTATCTGGAAAGAAAATACTTCTAGAAGATTTCCATTCAATAGGGGCTACTCTAGACAGTGGATGATTGTCGCCGACCATTAGTACAGAAGCTGCACCATCTCCAAATAAACCTATAGAAATTAAATTTGCAACGCTTATGTCACTCATTTGAACGGTTAATGAGCACAGCTCTACTGAAGAGAAAATAACGGCTTCATCTGGATACGCCTTTAAATAATCGGCAACTCTATTTATGCCTGCAACGCCGGCCATACAGCCTAGCCCCATAAGAGGAACTCTCTTTGTTTTAGGGGAGAAAGGAAGTTTGTTCATTACTCTTGATTCGATACTTGGGATCGCGAACCCTGTAACAGTATTACTCCAGAGAGAGCTTATATCCTTTGCCTCTAGGTTGTTGTTTTTTAATATTTTTGAAATGGCTTCTGTTGATAAGTCGACTGCCTTTTCAATGAAGAGGCTATTTTTCTCGTCAAAGCTACCTAGTTGAAAATACTTCTCTAGGGGAACAGCGAGGTGTCTACCTTCTACTAACACATTTGAGTGAATTGTTTCTATTCTTGATGTATTTCGAATTTTTCCCTCAAGAGCTTCTGTAATACTTTTGATTAATTCCTTTTGAGAGTAGTAATTCTCAGGGAAACTGGTTTGAATGTCTACGATATATGGCATACTTCCTCTCTTATTTTATGGATTCATTTATTAAAATATTTATTTTAATTTCGTCTGATAATTTAGCTATAAATATACTAGGGTCTGGAATTCCCATTTCTTTCAAACTCCATGTCGAACTCCCTTTAATTTGATATGTATCATTTGAGGCTCGAGTTGTAGAAAGTTCAATTTGAAACTTCTTTTCTTTTCCTCTTATCTTAACAGTTCCATTATAAGATCTTTTTCTTGAATCCTTTAGAAAGAGGGGGCCTCCAACTGAGATTTCTACTTTAGGAAACTTACTTACATCCATACATAGATTGTGGAGCTTTTCGTCTCTGCTTCCGCCGTCAGTATCCATTGAGCTTGCTTTGAAATTAATTTTCATATTTCTTAGTATTAAATTTTTACTATCAAACTCTGACTGATATGAAAAAGTCTTAACATAGCCATCGACATCGGAAGAAAACATTCCAGCCTTGGTACTAACAACAATAAATTGTAGTCTTGATTTTTTTTCTTTTGCCTCGTGAAAAGTTTTAGAAGAAACTTCTCCTTGAAAATTTTCAGCAAATATATTTGTCGAAAGTAAAATGTATAGAATTAAGATGGTATTTTTCATTTTTAAACACTCCAGATTTTCTTTGATATGAAATTATCCAGCTTTTTGGGAAATAAAGGAAATGCTGGTACTTTTTTTGAATATTCCCTATATACGTTACTTTTGCTCAGTCTCATTTCTTTGAATGTCGCACCTATGAAGATATAGGCACTCCAAAATAGAGATAAATAGAGCCTATCCTCGCTCATATTTGGTGTGAACCAAATCATTCCGAGAAATGCGACATAAATAGGATGGCGACAAATTTTATAAGGGCCATGTTGAACAAGCGCTCCCTTAAGTCTCTTTTTTCTCACGGCCTTCCACCACTCCTCGATACCACTCTGTTTGAAAAGCCCTATGGAGCTCATTGTCCAAAACATAAAGAGCCAGCTTAGTGTGTAGAAGACGAGTATAATAGTACTTGATAATCCTGTAGAAATAATGAGATTAGTCCCGATACTAGTCCAAAATTCATCTAAAAGTATTATGGCAATGCATGAGTGCAGTGAGTAAATTGTGGAATATAGCTTCCCTGGAATGTACGATAAGAGTTTTCTTTTGATGTTTGAGTTTAATAGTAGACTGTGTGGGATACTAAAAAAGCAAAGAAGTGTGGTATTTATGGTCCATGGGTAAGGTACTGAGTTTGCGTCATATCTACCTGTACTGTCTAATAAGAAGAACCAAAGTCTAATAATCGCATAATGGAAAAGAACGATATTGATTATACCAATAGTTATAAATACATACCTTTTCTCTAAAAACTGTTTTACTTCCACAATTGTCCCTCTACTTTTTATTATTTTAGTGAACTTTTCTTTCCGTTGATATAGGGAACATTACCTATTAGAATATATTTACGGTCACTTAGGCTATGACATAGGTTAGTTTTATTATGAAAAAAGAACGTTTATTCAATGGAATATTATTGTTTTCTGTAGGGGTAATGACCACCTTAGATATCTATAAAGATCATGAAGAAGGGGCATCTCTAGGACATTTAGCTATTGAGGTTGTGACCGTTCTTCTGTCTCTGAGTGCATTGGCGTATATCTTAAGAGAATTTATCAAAGAAAAAAGGCATAATGAGAAGCTTGAAGGTGAGAAGGAGCTACTTCGAGAAATTACTGAGAGCTTTAAACAAAAGTCAGAAGTTTTCATTGAAGGGTTGAGTATACAAATTGATAGAACATTTAATATATGGAAGTTTTCAGATGCGGAACGGGATATTGCCCTCTTTCTTTTAAAAGGTTTATCTCCGAAAAGAATTGCTGAGATTCGTGGAAGTAGTGAGAAAACTGTTCGTCACCAAATAGCTTCAATTTATAAAAAGGCTGGTCTTAATGGAAGAGAGGAACTGACGGCTTATTTCTTAGAAGATCTATTGGCACCGGCGTCTCTATGATTTTGAATAAGAACTTATCAAGAGTAATCACTTTATCACTAATCGTTTTAGGTTTTTTGGGAATCATTTATTCGAATGATTTAGTTCAAAATAATAAAGAAACAGTATTTCTAACAGAGCAGGGAGTTTTGAGCTACCTTGACTTTAAAGATAAGTTTAATGAAAAAAGTTTTGTTATTTTAAAAAAAGACTTTAAAAATATTGTGAGCCCAAATCAAAAAGAGGAATTTAAAAAAAAGTCTAAAACTTTAATTGAAGGCTGTGCAGGGGAGTGCGAAGTTATAACAGAAGAAGAGCTCCCTTCTAATTTTTCAGATATAATAAGAATTGAGGGGGAGCACTATCTAGGTCTTATCATAATTTCTGAGCAAGTTCATATTCAAGATATTTTAGCGAAAGTTGAGTCTGACCGTTATTGGGGAAAGATAAACCAAAACCTACATTTAGTAGGTGTTCCATATACAAATAAGCTCTTAAACAAATATTCTAAGAGTATTAAAGAGAAGCTCTTTCCTGCTCTATTTGCAGGAGTATTTATCATACTACTTATTCTCACAAAAAGTGTTAAAAGAGCATTGTTCTTATTTTTTCCATGTCTTCTTGCCGCTTCTATTAGTTTATCAATAACTAAGTTTTTATTTAATGAATCAAATTTAGTCATTTCAATTATACCTCTATTAATGTTTGTAATTAACTTTTCATTAGTGTTCCATATTTATTACACAAGTGTTGAGATGAAGAGTGTTTACCGTGGAGTCTTATTGAAGAAAAAACCAATTCTTTTAATGGTTTTAACGACATTTGTAGGGTTTCTTTCTCTCTATTTTTCACACTTAAGAGCGATTAGTGTCTTTGGACTTTTATCTTCAGGACTAATTCTGAGTTCATCTATTATGACTATTCTTTGGGTTTTGACTGCGTCGAATAGCTTTAATATTTTATCTGAAGAAGATGTGCCAGTCTTGGTTGAAAAAAACTTCTTAGGAAAGATATTAAGTGGTTTTCTTTCAATTAAAAAAGTTGTGATCTTATCTATCACTGGTCTTGTTTTGGGTAGTATTAGCTTTAAAGGAATTAGGGTTCTAACAGACGCAACAGAGTACTTCCCAAAGAGTTCCTTTATTAAAGAGAGTATTCTAGAAGTTTCAACTCAAATTTTAGGACCTCCTGTCTTAGATATTGTTTTAAAATTTAAAAATGATCTAACAATTAGTGAGTTAAAAGAGATAGAGAAGCTTGAAAATAAACTATTAAGCCGAATGAGAGAGCGAAACCCTCACTATAATCTACTATCCGCAAATTTACTAACGAGAAAGGCCAATGAGGTCTATACAGGAGAGAGTCGATTGCCAGATTACAGGCTCTCTTATTTAACAGTTTTTTCAAGAGTTCCTAACTCTCTTCGTGAAGGCTTTCCTCTGGAGAATGATTATCGGATTAATATATTAGCGCCTCCTATGAATGTTCATGATTATGAAGACCTACTAAAAGATGTACAAGTCGTTTTTAAAGATTATGATAAATCTTTTAATGGCCTATACTATCATTTAATGATTGCTCAAAAGGAGATGATCTATACTCTCTTCAAGAGCTTTTCTATAAGTTTAGTTGTAATAGCCTTTATCGCATTTATAGCATTTCGAAAGGTGAAGGTTTTCTTTATTTTTCTTTTTGTAAATATAATCCCTGTCTTTATTTCATTTGTTTTCTTGAAGATCTTTGGTCTCTCTTTTAATATTGCAACAGTTATGACATATAGTATTTCATTGGGGCTTATTGTCGATAGCTCATTTCATATTATCGATGCGTTAGACAAAAAACATTTAACTGATAATTTTTTCTATAATACGATTGTTAAACCTGTGAGCGGCTCAAGTTTAATTTTAACCTTTTGTTTTTTGTTCTTCATAATGAATGATTTCCTTCCTATAAGAGAATTTGGAATATGCTTATCCATAATAATCTTTTTAGGAATGATATTTGATTTAAAGGTTCTACCAACACTCTACTTAAAGAATCGAGACCTACTATGAAATTTTCTGTTTTTATTTTCAGCTTATTATTATCGGGGAATATTATCAGCAAAGAACTAGAGTTTAATCTGGAAAATGATATTTATTCCAACTCTTTAATTAAATTTATTCCTCACCATGGTAGTGGACCTTATGGCAGTTATTTAACTATGCAGGTGAACTATGAAGTAGTTTCAAAACTTTGGAAAGACTTGGAGAAGAAGATCGGAAAGAAGCTTAAAAATAGAGGAGAGGCCCATGTCACAGTAATCACTCCTATAGAGTACAATGAGGTCTTGAAAAATAAAATATCTATTAATGAAATTGATAAAATCGCATTAGATTATAAGATACAGTCTTCGTCTTTTAGAGTTGAATGTCTTGGAAAATTTGGAAAAAATATTTCAGGTAAGTTGGAGGAGACTTTTTTTCTAGTGATATCTTCAGAAGATATTTTAAAAATAAGAAAAAAAATTGCAGAGAGATTCTACACTCTCGGTGGAGATAAAAGTAAGTTTAGGGCAACTCATTTTTTTCCACATATAACTGTCGGCTTTTCAAAAAGAGACCTACATGAGAGTGATGGAGCAATTAAAGATAGGCGCTCATGTTTTGCTAGTATTATTTAGTAACTTTTAAGTAAAACCCTATTTTCTAGGCAAGCTTCTGAAAGTGTAAGGTGTTGATAATACCAAAATAGGGCTAGGCAATAAATTTTTTCTTAGAGAATTTTATAAGTAAGGGTAAAATACCGGGAGTACTCGGTAGGCAGTGGAAAGTGAACCAAACCCTCGATCTAGAAATAGCTTGAAGCATTCATAAAATCTAAATCTTTTTTGTAAGAACTTATTTACATCTAGAGTTAGATAAAGAGCTGCGTAACATTTTACTAAATGGATTAGTATAAAAAACATTTTCAGTTAGGACTTTAATTTGGAAAGTTTCGTTTTTACATATGATATAGTATGAAACTTCAATATTTTGAGTTGAATCTTTTTTTGTGTATATGTATCCCGCTGAGAAAATTGTTGTTTGAGTTTTATTTTTAAAGCTATCGAACTCTAGATAAGAGTCAATTTTAAATCCTCGTTTTTTTGCCCAATTCTTTCTTCCAATTTTATATTTATCATAATTCTTTTGTAGTAACATTGGATTTAAGTCAAGACTCTTTAGCCCTGTTGGCGTAATTGATATTGAAGTTTTTTTTGAACGTTGTTCTTTTTTTATTAAAACGTATGGTAAGCCTAAGAAGTTCTTATATGTTTTAAATTGGTTCGAAAAACTAATATTCAAAGCTCCTTCTTTCCCTTTGAAGTTTGCAGCAAAAACACTTGAGTAAGTTATGAGAAGGAGAGTGCCAATTATTTTCATCATTCAATTCTATCAAATATCATAATCTTTTCAAGCTAACTTGCTTAAATTACGTAAAATCAAGTTGTTATGAGTTATAGCCGACAAGTATCATGTGATAATAGTTTATGGGGTTTTATGTTTGAGAGAAAAGCTAAGCAGTTGATATTAATAGTTTGTTTATTTACTGCTTCTTATGAGGTCATTGGTGAGTCGTTCTCTTTGCCAAAATACAAATTTTCAGAATTGACGAAAATTCAAAAGTCCCAAGTCATTCAAGCAATCAAGCAGTTTCATAAAGATATTTCCATTGTTGATAAGAAAAAAATTGTTAAATCTGACTTTATAAATCTCAACTTGAACTTTGTCTTTATTTCTACTGCCTATGCTTCTGATGGGCAAACAAATTGTTTGTATGGAGGGTGGGGAAGTAACTTAGGCAGTAATAGTTACTGCATCCGTCCAATGGATAACCCTAATTCTTCTTATAATAAGGGAAGTTGTTCTAATAATCAGCTACATTGTAACCCTGCTCTATTTGGAAAAAACATTTGTGTGGATTTTAGTACAAGATCAGCTCGAATTAATGCTTATGGAAACTGTAATAAGAAATTTAAAGAAGAAGGAAGAAATATAGAAGATATAATTGGGGAAATGTCTGACCATGAGTTTTATAAAGCGATTGGAACAGTTGAGAATGTCTGTCGTAATGAAGACCTTAGGCAATCTAAAACTGTGATGTGTAAATCAATCTTAAAAAAGTTCGAAACATACGTTCCTAGCGTTAGACCGAAGAGTCAACCAAAAGCATTAGAGGCATTAAGGTCGAATGATTCTGACGAATTAGCTAATTCTTTGGAGGATATTACTAATGAAATTGAGCAAGATCAAAGTCAGCTTAATGAAAAATGTTCAGACGAACCAATAAAATTAGAAAATGAAGCATTTTGTGAAAATGTAGCAAAGAGGATTCTTGAGGCAGAGAATCTCGCATCTAGGGTTGTAGAAGAGATAGAAATTCAACTACAAAATGAAAATATAAGCTGTGGAGGTGTAAATACACAACCTGACTTTGGACGACCTCGTAGTCTTAGTGAAGATGTAAATAATGCTTTAATAGCTCAGTGTACAAAAGAAGACATAGATGCAAGAAAAAAATCTTGTGGAAAAGAAATTGCTTGCAGCATTACATCGACATTAATGGGTCCTGTAGTGGCAGGGTATTTGACATTAACAGGAAGTAATTCAAATAGTAATGAGAGGAAATGTTTATCTTCTGAAAATGATTGTTTAACAAATGTATTAACATCGTTGGTCGATTATTTAATTTCATCTGTTAAAGCAGTATGGGATTTATTGGGAATGGGTGTCGATTGGATTACAGAAAAGGGAGGAGGATTTTGGGGATGGGTCACAAATGCAGAAGATGAAACTTCAAAAACTCAGGAAGTAATTCAAAACTTAAGTGACCAAGATATCAAAGAGATTGAAAAAGACTCTGAGGGATGGTTTAAAAAGACACTGAAAGGTGTTACCACAATGTTAAATGAGTGGATAAAGACAGAAGTTTTTTGTGAGAAGTGGTCAGGTGCTCCAAACTTTAGTACTTGTGAGCAGCCTATGAAAGGGTGGGGATGCCTTGGCTGTGGGACAATGATAAATGGCATGTGTCGAATGGTTGGCCCTGCAATTGGATTAATTGCAGAAACAGTTTTAACTGGTGGAGCACTTGCACTTATTTCTAAAGGTTCTAAAGGAGTTAGAGCAGGAATTGTTGCAATGAAATCATCACCAAAATATATGACCACAATGAATAAAGTTAAAAGTACTGGGTTTGCTCAAAAATATTCAAAAGCAAAAGATGCAGTAATTACTTCTTCAAGGCTTCCTAAAGGACAACCATTAAAATATACAAGAGAAGTATTGGAAAAAGTAGTTCAAATATCAAAAGATAAGTTTACAAAAATTAAAGATTCAGGAGTTGTTTCTAAGGCAAAAGATATTTTAAGGAAGCTATCTGATACGAAACTAACTAAAGCGATAAAAGAAGTTGATAACATTGACACAAAGGCGTTTGAAGCAGGGTATAATACAGTCGATCAAGGTCTTCAATCGTCAGTGAAAAATATTGGCAGAGTTTCGAAGTCGAGTAAGATTACGACTTCAAATAATACATCTCTACCCAGTCAGAGTAATAAAAGTAAAGAAACAAATACTGCTGGTAAGACTAATAAACAAGCTAAGATGATAGAAAATGCAAGAGACAAATTTGTAAATCCAAAGCCTAAAACAGAAAGGCAGCAACTTGAAAATGAGCTCAGAGAGGCTAGAGAAAAAGCATTAAAGGCTAAGAGTGGAGACAGTACACCAACAAGTAAAGAGCTTGAAGAAGGCCTAGAAAATGCAAGAGACAAATTNGCTCAGAGAGGCTAGAGAAAAAGCATTAAAGGCTAAGAGTGGAGACAGTACACCAACAAGTAAAGAGCTTGAAGAAGGCCTAGAAAATGCAAGAGACAAATTTGTAAATACAAAGCCTAAAACAGAAAGGCAGCAACTTGAAAATGAGCTCAGAGAGGCTAGAGAAAAAGCATTAAAGGCTAAGAGTGGAGACAGTACACCAACAAGTAAAGAGCTTGAAGAAGGCCTCGAAAATGCAAGAGACAAATTTGTAAATTCAAAGCCTAAAACAGAAAGGCAGCAACTTGAAAATGAGCTCAGAGAGGCTAGAGAAAAAGCATTAAAGGCTAAGAGTGGAGACAGTACACCAACAAGTAAAGAGCTTGAAGAAGGCCTAGAAAATGCAAGAGACAAATTTGTAAATCCAAAGCCTAAAACAGAAAGGCAGCAACTTGAAAATGAGCTCAGAGAGGCTAGAGAAAAAGCATTAAAGGCTAAGAGTGGAGACAGTTCACCAACAAGTAAAGAGCTTGAAGAAGGCCTCGAAAATGCAAGAGACAAATTTGTAAATTCAAAGCCTAAAACAGAAAGGCAGCAACTTGAAAATGAGCTCAGAGAGGCTAGAGAAAAAGCTTTGTCAGACGGCAGACCTTGAAAAGTAATAGAAGAGCTTCTATCCACATATAACTATCGGCTTTTCAAAAAGAGACCTACACAAAAGTGATGGAGCAATTAAAGATAAGCGCTCATGTTTTTGCTAGTATTAATTAGTAGTTGCACTTACTCTACTTAATTTCTTTATATGTTTTAATGAGCTTCGTTTCTAGATCTAAAAAGTCTGTATAAACAGTAGAGTCTCCCTCACAGAAGAGAGTTTTATACTTCTCTCCACTAAGATCATGGGAGATCACACGACAAGTTTTATTTTTAATTTTTGATTTTGTTACAGAAGTAATTTCAGTAAACTTGGAGCACCCACTTACTTCGTGAGGAATATTTTCTCCAGAGAATGAATTAACTCGAATAAAAGTATCATTCTTTAAACCTCTTCTAAGGGATTTTCCAAAGAACCCTTCACCTTTGAATTGTTGAGTATAGTCACCTTCTAAACTACTTGAGTAGGCCTTCGATGTTAAAGTTGCCGCGTAGAGAAGACCTATTTCATTTGGAGAATCTTTCTGTTTCTGGATTGCAGCTTGAACTACATCAATACATTCTTGTTCGTTACTACTATGAGCAATACTTACAGATTGGTTATTTCCAAATTGTATATTTGAAGCATTACTTAATAATCTATTGGCCGAAGGATGACTTTGTAGAAAATCAAATAGAGAGGCCTGTGATGTAATAGAAAAGAGGGTAACTGATAGTAGTAGAATGATTCTCATTTAATAAACTCCTAGATTGTGTAGCGATTTTACACAATCTAAGGAGAGAATAGGTTATTTTAAAGAAATTACATAAGGTGTATAGATCTTAAACACATCCTAAGTATTTAGAATCTATAGCTTGCTTTCATGCCATACATTCTTGGAAGTCCTGGTGAAGAGACTTCCTTATCAAAGGCAGAGTAGTAGTAAGCTTGACTCTCATAGACTTTATCAAAGAGATTATTAACATAGGCCGAAATGGTATAAGCTTCTTTTTCAAAAGAAACTCTTGCCCCAACTAGGCCGTAGCTTCCCATTCTTGTATGGTTAATATTGTCTCCAAATCTTTGGCCAATATACTTATAGCTTGTTCTAAAGTTTAAGTATCCATTTACGTTATTTAGAAAGTATGAGTATTGAGCAAAAGTACTTCCTGTCCAGTAAGGAATATTTGCTAGGCGAGCACCTTTCTTATTGAGTACAGTACTTCCAGTTCCGGATACTGTTTCTTCTTTAAATTTAGAATTTGTATACCCAAGATTTGAGCCAAAAGTCAGATCTTGCGTGGCCTTAAGTTTGGCTTCAAGTTCTCCACCAAAAACATCGGTATCAATATTGGCATAGAAACTCTGATTTGTTGTTGTATCTTTTACTCTCACTTGCTTGTCTTTAATATCATTAAAGAAGAGAGCTGAGTTTAGTGTAAGTCTTTGCTTAAAAAATGACATTTTTGATCCAATCTCATAAGAGAGAGAGGTTGAGTCTTCGTAAGCGGGTTGATCTTTAGATATTCCGTTGTAGTTATTAAAGTGATAGGAAGGATATCCACCTGATTGATAACCTCTTGCTACACTCGCGTAGAGGTTTTTTGTACTACTTACTTTTGCCGCTAGAGTTAACTTTGAGCTGAAGTTTGTATAGTCCTCTTCACTACTTTGTCTGTAGTCAGCAATCGTCGTTGATTGATGAATTGATTTAAATTCTTTTCTGTCGTGGTTTACTCTTGTTCCAAATGACAGAGAGTAAATACTTGAAAGGTTTTTCGTTGCTTCTCCGAAGACAGAGAAAGTATCGGAAATAAGATTAATATTTTGTTTCTTAAAAACAAAGCCTCCGCTAAAGGTCCTGATATGACTTTGGAGTCTATAATTATTTCTTGAAAGATTTATACCTGCTGTCCAAGAGAGATCGCTAGAGTCTTTATTTGTAAGTCTAAATTCAGTGTAATACTGTCTCTGGTGTTCTCTGATAGATCTAAATAGCTCGTTTGAGTTATTGATATATTGATTAGCAAGGGCCGTTCCTACTTGGCTTCTAAGGTAGTCATAAGTGATATAGTAATCAGCTTCATCGTACTTTATATTAAAGTCGTAATAATTGAAGGCTCCGATAATGGTTAGAAGAACATCATCAAAATCTTTTTCTAGCTTTAGTGACGTTGTCACTAAATTAGTCTTATAAATCGGATCAATATTTTGATGAGACTTTGGATATCCCGGCTCATTTCTTGAGATGATAAGAGGATCAGAACCTTCTTTCTTTTGTAATCCAACTTTAAAAGTAGATTTAAAAGTATTAGATGGCTTAAATTGAAGTGTATTTCCAAGAGAGTAAGTTTCACTATCTCCTAGGTCTTTATTTAGGAAAGTATCGTGAATATATCCACCTTGTTCCTTATACTTTAATGAGAGTCTATTCTGTAATTTCTCAGAACCTAGTTTGAAATTAGTTGTACCAATAACAGACTTAGTGTCTAGATTTCCAGCTTCAAGAGTGATTTTACTTCCATCTTTATAATTAGGCTCTTTTGTATAAATATTGATTGCACCGGCCTGGGTATTCTTTCCAAATAAATTTCCCTGAGGTCCACGAAGAACTTCGATACTTTGGATATCTATGAGGTCGTTGTCCATTGCATATCTAGGCATTGGGATTTCATCTAAGTTAAAGCCGACAGAAATTTCTTCTGGAAGGTTTAGATCTTGATTTCCTTGGCCTCTAATATATGGAGTAGAGTAACGGCCAGAATTTGATCCAATAAGTGTTACATTGGGAGTAGTGTCAGTGAGATCTCTGATTGTATTTATTCCCGCTTCTTCAATTTGGTACTCATCGTATGTTGTAATACTAATTGGAACTTCTTGAATATTCTCTTTTCTCTTTCTGGCTATAATGTATATCGCTTCATTTTCTTGGCCTTCGCTACTTTCTTGCGAGTAAGCGATGTCGTTAGCAAGAAGAGCGGTCATTAATAATAGAAATTTCATTTATAAACCTTTAGTTATTATAGGCGCTAAGTAAATTCTTGATCCACTCTCTAGCGTCTTCATTATTTGTAACAACATTGTACGGGCATGGCATAGCTAATTGCATGGCCTTACTTGTAAATTTTCCTGCTTTTGATTGCGATGTATTTACTCTCGCAAATCCGATGCATCTTTCTTTTAGGTTTGGTTTATTTGCTTTAAACCAAGTAGACATTGCTTTCTTTGCATCTTGTGAAAAGCCGGCCTTCCCTTCGGTGGAGAAAATTAGACCAAAGTAATCTTTTACGATGAGATCGTCTAAGAGCCCAAGAAAACTTTCTTCGTCCTCAGTAACTCTTGGTGAAGTTATTTCAACTTCAAATATATTCGTTTCTATTTCATCAATTCTAATCATATATTCCTCTTATTCTTCACCGTAGTCGATGAAGTTAGGTCTAAAGCTATTGGTTGGAAAAATTTCTTCGGCGCAAAGAGAGTTTATAACATTTGCAGATCTCCAGGCCATTAAGCTTAGTTGTGGTTCTGAAATCCCATGTCCATATCTACTAAAGTTGAAAGCAAAAATCTTATTTGTACTCTCTCCGTCCCATTTTAGAGAATAGTCTTTATTAAATATAAAGCGCCCTCTTTCACAGAGAGGGATATGTTCTTCTAGTAAGTCTAGAATTGGTGGAGTCGACTTTTGAAAACCTGTCGCCAATATAATGACATCTGCTTGATCACTTTCTAGGCGATCTCTAAAATCATTCCTATAGGTCAAGTTATATGAACCTTGGTTTTCTTCGACTTTATCCAGCCAGCGGTAAGGAAGAATTTCTATGGCCCTTTCATCTTTGTGAATATTTTTTACAAGATAGAGTTCATTGTAGAGTTCTTCCAAATATTCTGGAGTATTTCCATCACTGGCAAGAAGCTGATAGTTTACAATACTTTCCTTTTTATCATTTTCTAAAGAAAAGAATTGCTTAACATAACCAGGTGTAAAATACTCATCAGTAAATGGTGAGGACTCAAGAGGCTCTAGATTTGCTCTTGTTGTTAAAAGCTTTATAGAGTTTGGTTTTCCCCATTTTTCATTAAGCGCATTTCTAAAAACTTCCACACCTGTTTGTCCACCACCAACTACAACAAGATTCTTTCCTTCTAAATTAGCAGAAGCTAATTGCTTAGATTTTGCGTGAAAGACATTATCTCCAATGAAGTCTCTCGCACACTTTGGAACGCTAGGGATAAGTCCCGTACCTAGACAAATATTCTTAGCCGTAAAAGTCGCTTTGTTAGTTTCAATTATAAAGAGATCATTCTTATGGGTGATATTTTTAACGTTATTACCAAAAGCAATCCTATCACCTAGAGATTCCGCTACCCAGCGACAGTAAACTTCAAATTCTTTTCTTGTAATACTCTTTCTTCCTGTATTCATAAAAGAATAGAAGAGACCATTTTTTACTAAGTAATTTAGGAAGGTATATGGATTGGTTGGATCGGAGCCCGTCACTAGATCTTTTAGAAATGATGTTTGCATATAAGAATCTTGAAAAATTAACTCTCTATGCCACTCAAAAGATGGTTTTTGTTCGAGGAAGAGGCTGTCTAATTTATCAACTTGTGAAGAGTGGGCCGCAAGGCTTAAGTTGAATGGTCCGACACCTATTCCAATTAAATCGTAAATTTTTTCACTACTCATACTTAATCCTTACTGCCTAGACTTATATCCTAGGAAAATGGGGTTATCTAGATCTGTTCCTAATTTAGGAATAGGTCGCTCAGATGAATCCCCGTAACCAATTTGAAAACGCACAGTGTTTATAATGACTCGTTCAAATTTTTCTCTTAAAAGATTAATTTCTTTCGGTGGAGGGTTGTTAGTATTATATTCTTCTACTTCTTTAGCGAGTAAAGAATAGAAATCAATTTCTTCAATCTTGTGTGAATCTCTTAAAATACCGGAGACAAATCTAAGTAGTGTAACCATATGTCCAGTGTAGAGATCGTGAATGAGATGAGCCGCAGGAAGATTGCCAAGGTTTTCAATGCCTGGAATATCTTTATACTTGCTCTTATGTTCATCACTAATTCTTAGGTCTCCTCCAAAGTCTTTTATGGCCACTCCATATGGAAGGGAGTTCTTTGTCCTAAGAATAATATTTTGTCCGTGAGAAACTAAGCTAAAACCATACTTGTTTTGAAGGTGATAAAGTGGAATCACAACATTCTTAAAATAAAGTGAAAGCCAATATGAAGTATCTACTCTAGATTTTTCAATAAGAGCTGAGATGAGAGAGTTCCCATCATCGTCAACAAAGAGGAGATTTCCCGTCATTAGAGAAGAGATTTCTTTTTCTTCATTATTAAGAGTCTCAATACTTTCTCTCCAAGTGACACCTAAGTACTCATGATATCTATATGGAGCCTCTTCTATTTGAGAGAAGAATGGGCTCTTAAAACTTGCTCCTGCTCTCTCTTTGATTACTGCAACATTTGCTTCTTTTAAAATAGGGTCGCTAGTAACTACTTCTTCTAAGTAATCTGAAATTGTAACGCCAATTTTAATATACTTACTTGGTAGTCCTCTAATTGCTGATGTGTTTAAGATTGTAAGAGGAACTTTTATATCTATATTTGATGGACGAGTTATATTCGATAAAGTTCTAAGAGAGACCTGAGGTCTATAAGTATCTCCAAATATACCTAGAGGAATAATTGATTTATTAGCGATCTCAAAGAGAAATTGAGTTTGAATGATATTTTCCCACTGCCATGGATGTGCAGGTATTATGAGGTAATCTCTTCGGCTTACATTATTCTCTTCTAAGAAAGAGAGTAGTCTCTGCATTTCTTTTGAATCAAGAGATTCGCTTAAGATTTCATCTTCAGAAGTTGTCTCTGAGAATAGGTAAAGAGACTCATCTCTCTTTACGGCCAACCAGTGAAGTTTAAAACCTTCGGATTCTTCGGGGGAATAAAGTTGGTTTTCTTTTATATTCCAACCTATGCGTCCTTTATTTAGAAGAGCTTTGGGATGACCATTAAGATATGATTCTCTTTCTACTTCACTCATTTTTAAAAGTGTCGCAGCTCTTACTCCATTTCTCTTTTTTAGGAGGTGTATATCTCTGATTAGCGTATTATTCATTTCTTCAATAAAATTTGCGAGAACAATATCTGTAAGAAGAAGTTCTTTCTTTGCGTCGATAAAGAATTGAGCTGCACTCTTTACTTCTTCAGAGTTACCATTTTGAACTCTTATAACTGAACTTGCGTTTACAGTGAGAGATGTCCAAATACTCTTGATCGCTTTGAATTCATATTTTACACCTGAGTCTAGTGGTAATACGAAAGTATCATTTTCCATTGGTTGAATGTTTTCTTCGTAAGATAATTCACCAATGGCCTTTGCCACTAAATTCTTATTAGCAGTTAGGTAGAGAGTGCTTATATCCATGGATAACCTTCTTTGAAATAGGTCTCTCTGTCACAAAGTAGAAGAGCTGCTCTCTTATGAGGAAAATCGAATTCTTTTTCATTTCTCCAACATTCAAAGTGATCAGTATATCTAATGATTCTCTTATTATCACTTCTAGGCTCTCCTGCCAGAAGTTTTGTTCTAGTGTCATTTAAAAAAGCATAGTGAGATGTTGCCTTGAGAATTGAATCGACGTTCTTTATACCAAGGCAGGACTCCTCTCCAATTAGAAAGTGGAAGCCTCTGTCGTGATCAGAAAAGTTAAAGAAAGGTCCAAGACGATCTTCTTTAACCCAGTAGAATTCAAAGTATCCAACAGGTTCATTGTTAAACTCTAAGATTGCAGGAATACTATGAGGGTCTTTAAGAGCGTTCTCTAGATATTGAGATAATTCTTCTTTTGATTTATTCAATTCCCAGAAATTGTAGATAAACTCTTTATTATGCCATTGGTGAAAGTTATCTAAATCTTTTTCTAGATCTATCACACGAAAAGAAATGGTCTTGTTAATTAGAGGAAAGTATTTCTTGTAGAGTAACTCCCCTGAAAAGTAGGTTGGCCTCTTTGGATGAGAGATATTGCCTGTTTTAATTATTTCTTCTTGAATACAGCTATTTCTTTTTGCCCATACATCTCCTAGAGAGCTAAAAGACATTCTTGGTAGAGTTGTGAATTCTCCCTCTGTGTATTCTTTGAGATCATTTCTGTTTCTTATTGAAGATTGATTGAATGAGATTTCAGTTATCTCTTCTGGGAAGAAGCTAAAGCTTGCTTCAATTGCAATAAGAGTAATCTCATCGTTTACGTAATCAAGTTCTTTAATCTTTAAAGAGTTACCTCTTTTATCAAATTTAAATTGATACTGATTATTGTCTACTGAGATTTCTATCGTAGAATCTGTTATTAATTCTATATCGTAAAATTTATTTGTCTTAAATGATTGTAAGGTGATTTTTCTATTCATAGCTAACTCCTGCGATAGGGTTATTCATAGGAATATAAATATCTGTTGGATTCTTCATTGTATTTTCATTGATCTCTTTCAAACAGCACTTGTAATTTCCTTTTACCCATAAGTATTGTTCATTTAGAAGATAGTCTATACAGCTTGAATCTTTTACTCCATTCTCTTTAAGATTTTTAAGGGATTTACCTAAAATCTCCATAAAACTTACTTCTTTTATTCCACTAATTTTAGCTAGATGAGTAGCTGTATCAAAAGCGGTGTTGATGATGAGGTAGTAGCAAAATATTTTCTGCCCCATCTCCTTATTTAATATATTTCCATTGTCTAAAGTCAGACCTGCGCAGTATGGACTATATTGCTTATATCCCTCTTCACTGTACCCAGTTCCTTGGCAATCTCTAAAGTAGAGTTTGATTGGAAAGCCTTTAGCATTGAGCTTTAAAATAATATTCTGTTGATGAGCTCCAAAGAAAATTCCAAAATTTGCTTGAGCATCCATAAGTGGAATAATTGCAACTTTTGTAAACTCTTGAAACCAATTTAAGTAGTAGTCAGTATTTTCTCTTGAGTTAAATCTATCAAGTAGAGAAGTTCCTCTAGGTGAGAGTTGGTTAAGAGTTGCAAGGAGAATGGCCTCTTCTTTTTCTGGGCCAGTAAACGGATTTATACGGCAGGATACAATTGTTTCAACACTTGTCGTTCCGTCTCTGTTTATTAGTGCGGAGTAGGCCGGCTCATGTAAGACTTCAAAGTCTGGCCACTTCTGTATTAACTTCTTTCCTTCTGTCGTGTTAAATACATCACAGACCTGTATCCCTCTTTCAACCTCTTCCTGCTGAAGATGTCTTATTGAATTTGTAAGTCTTAAGCTCATAGAGAATTTGAGCATATATTTGCAGTCTTTAGAATAGATACTTCTTACAGATGAGGTGCTAAACCATTCTACTTTTGAATCTTGATGAATAAAGTGCAGTCGTCCTTCATTTTCAAGATATTTGATATATTCACTACTTCTTATATGAGTCATTTGCCATGGATGAATAGGAAGTAGAACTTTATTCTCTTCAAGGAGTTCTCTTGTAAGAGATTCTCCTAAGCAGAGTATCGCAATTTCGTTCATCCAATTAGAGTTGAAACGACTTTCTTTCTTTGTCACGAGAATGTCTTTATCGGCTACGGCCCACGCAAGTGAAAAGCTTCTTCTATATTCAGGAGAATATTTCTTGAAGTCCTCTTCGTTGAAGCCGTCTCTTGCCTTTGGGTAAGGGTGAAATGAGTGTCCTAGAATTAAGAGACTCTCGGCTTGGATAAAACTTAGAGATTTTGCATATTCTTCTTCAAGAGAACCTTCAAGGTCATTTAGAAATTTTTCAATATTAATCTGGCTCTGAGCGACTCTACTTTTGAAATCATTAACTTCTTTCGCATTCTTCTGATTAAGAAGGTCGCAGGAGAAGTTAATTACCCAATCAAGAGAATCTTGGATACTGATATTTTTTCCATCTAGCCGATGAATATTTCCGTAGCTATGTCTTCCAAGTGAAGAGTAGAAAGAGAGTTCTATTTTTAAGGTATTCTTTGTCTTATTAGTTAATTCAAGTTTTCTTTGATCATCACTAAACTTGATAGACTCAAGACCTGCAGCTTCTCTTAAAAGAGAATTAAGCAATGCTTCGAATGTATAAAGTAGTGACTTCTCTTTCAAATTTAACTCTCTTTAACACTTAGATTAATTGATGGTTTTCTCTCTCTATTTATTAAGACAAAGACGAGTGCCAAAATTGTAAAAGAAACAAAGAAGACGACTGCTTTCTCTGGTATTAAATGTAGTTTCATTGAAAGGGCTATTAATCCAGCGCCTACTGCATATCCGAATGAATGAGCGACACTAGCAAGTCCTAGCTTCTTTCCAAAAACTGATTCTTTCGTTTTTTCTTTCTTTGAATTACTTATTAACGATAAGTAAACTGGAGGAATTAGCGCCGTCGCAAAAGATATAAAGAAAATAGAAATCCAAATAGATTGCTCATCCTTAGAGTACATGAGGACGATCGATCCAGTGACTAAACTTCCTGCGCCAATTAGAACTCTTGGAATCCATTTTGATTTTAAGAGCCAGATACTTACTTGTTGAACAAGTAGAGCGAGAACACTTAGGACAAGAATAATTTTTGCAAATAATATAGTTGCATCTTTTCCGTCAATATGGAGAACCTCTTTTAAATGATGCCCTAGGAATGTATGAAGAATTCCAATAAAGCTTGTAAAAATCATTGCAAGGAGTATTGGATAAAGAGCCTCTTTAATGCTCTCTTTCCAATTATTAATGATATCTTTAATTTTAATTTCATTTTGTGGGTCGATTAATTTTTTTTCCGACTCTGATGTTAGGAAACAACTTGTAGCGAGAGTTAGAATCCAAATGGTTGCTCCGTAAATAATAAGCTCAAAATTTACTTGTTTAAATAATATTAAAATAGGACCGAGTATACGACCTAGATTTAGGCACATGGAATTTCTTGTTAGGACTTTGATATGTTCTGTTTCACTTATTAAATCTAATTGCCATGCTTGAGAGACTGGGACAATGGCCGAAGCAAGAAGTCCGTAAATGATTCTACTCGCAAATACCATGGCGATCTTTATGCTTAAAGGAATTGATGAATTGAAAATAAAAAGTGAAGCAATAAGAATAAATGAAATCGACATTCCAAGCATACCAAAACTTAAAACTCTCTTTCTTCCTAGCTTATCACTCTTTGCTGCCCAAAATGGTCCCATGAATGCAAAAATAAGTGAACCGACACTTATCGCTCCAATAATATTCGCTGTCACAACACCTGTTTTTTCTGCAATATAGGGAATTGTTGTATAGAGAATCATCTGAACACAGCTAAAAGTGAGAGTATTTAAGTAAGCTATATAGAGTTTTGACTTATTTTTATTCATTTTTTCTTATCTTCTAAAATGTAAAAAGAGGCGTTCAAAATTAATTGTCGGCCCCTCAGTATTTAAATAAAATTATTGTTACTAAATTAACTTATTGAACTCTTCCAGAAAGAACAAAGTTAACACCAATAGTTGATCCATTATTTGGACAAATATTGTCTGCATCAGTAAGTGGAACCATGATTGCTAGGTTGTGTGGATGACCATAGTAAAGGTAATCATTTGGACCTCTAAATGCATTATCAAGAATTTCCTTACCTTCAGTACATTCAGTATCACCATTAACCGCGTAAGCTTTAGAATCAACTAAGCTAATTGAAGCAATTAAGTTATCAGCAAGTAAAAGTGCACTATATCTACAAACTTTTCCATTCTCTTCAAATGTTGCTTTAATTAATCCGTTATCAAGAGAGAAGTCTGTTGTAGCAGTTTCGAACTTCGCATTAATTGCAGTAAATTCTCTTGGTGCTGCAACTTCACCGCTTCTATTATTACAAACGTAATCTTTAAAAGTTGTAATCCATCTTTCTCCAGGTAGGTTTAAGTCTGCATCTTGAGCAAAAGTAAACGCTGAAGCTGTTAAAAGTAATAATGATACGATAGCTTTTTTCATATTCTACTCCTATTTGTAGTTGTCTAAATTATGAAATAGTTTGTATCATCAAACTTTTGTTGGGGCAAGGTCTTCTTGTGAGAATTTTGGAATGTTAAAAGAAGGGAAGTATGTCTAACTTCCACTAGGGAATTTATTGAGTTCTATTCTCTTTTTAGGTGCTTAGCAAGTGCTTGCTGACCCCCCGGAGATGTTTCATGCTTAACTTCTAATCCATAATTAGTGTGTAGGTAGCTTTCAATTGGAACCCATTTACCATCAGATGTTTTAATTCTCTTCGTGTAGCTACAAATCATTTGGAGGCCAGTATGGGTTCTAGAGAGAAAGTGAACTAGTACGATGAAAAGGGTTATGAAAAATAATCCCAGCATTGAAAATGAAAGGAAGATTTTAAAGTGATCTTCGGGCTGAATCTGAACGTTCTTTAGGAGAATGATAAAGAAGAGTGGGAGAGCTAGGTAGCCTAGAAGGTACAGAGTGATATATTTCTTTGTCCAGTCGACAGTGTTAAATAATTTCTTTGTGTAGATGATTTTATCATTTTTAAGGAGCAGCCCAATATATAAAAGAAAGGAAATTGCTGTCGGGAGACTTAGGCCAATTTGGGTGTCATTATTTATGCCTGTGAGAACAATCTCTCCGAAGATGTGCCCGCAAATAGAGAGGTAGACCCAGAAAAGTGATAGGAGAAAAATAGCATCTGCAACAAGATTACTTTCTTCAGATTCATTAGACATAATTTCAAAAATGCAGATTAAGAAGAACGTGAGAATTGTTGAAATGGAGCTTATAGGAAAGCTAAAAATTTCTCTACCTTTATGGGCGTGAATAGCGAGCTCTAAAAAGAGCACGGAAGTAATAATTCCAAGAGAGATAACACTCACATAGTTATATGTCGTTTTTGAAAAACTAAAATTAGGAAGAATGAGTTTATTAACGAATAAAATGATAAAGACTAACGAAGTATAGGGGCTAATAATAGGGGCATTAGCAATCGGTCTATAGGTTATCTCCCAGCCTTGAAACCAGCCAATAATGGAAATGATAAAAGGAGTAATAATAGCCCAGCCAATAGCCTGCTTTTGGAGTGTTTTCATAAAAGAATAATAACATGAATAAATTTTATTACGTAAACTTTAACCTAAAGAAATATTGATATTGAGGTGTTAGCTAAAGGACTTGTTCTAGAAGTGTTTGAAAGTGTTGGTGCATGGAATCTACGGTAAAGTCTTTGATTTCAAGTTGGCGAAATTTAATGCCTGCAAGGGCAAAAATTTTCTTTGAAATTCTATTAGATTCTGTTTCTCGGTGCTTATCACTTAGGTAGATAACTTCCGAAACTTTGGAGCTTGCCAATAATTTGGCGCACTCATGGCATGGAAAGAGAGTCACGTAGGCCTTGGTTCCTTCAAGGCTATCTTTTGAGTGTAGAATTGCATTGGCTTCCGCGTGAACAACGTAGCCGTACTTTTGAAATTCAAGAGGAGCGAGAGGGTCTTTTCCCCATGGGAGTTGACTCTCGTCAATACCGGCAACAAATCCATTATAGCCCATTGTTACTTGGTGATTATTCTTATCAACAAATACTGCACCGACTTTAGTAGAAGGGTCTTTAGACTTAAAGCTTGCCATCATCGCTTGTAGCATAAAGTACTCATCCCAAATGATTGGAGACTTTGCAGGAATAAAGTTAATGTCGTGGTTTTCTTGGTGTGGCATAGACTAAAAATATCTGAACTATTTTCATTTGCATAGACTTTATGGCTTGAAATTCATAATTTATTACTAAACTTATTTAGATTCTGGAGTCTTATGAGAAATCTTCTTTTTATAACTTTCATTGTATTAGCTTTCTTATCATGCGCTAGGATGGAACTCAGCGCTGAGCAGTGTATGTCTCTTAATTGGAAAGAAAAGGGAAGAGAAGATGGTGCTAAGGCAGATTTTTCTTTTTCATCCTATAGAGCAGCTTGCGAAGAAAGCCAGTTTATTGTCGATAGTGAAAGTCGTGCTCTCTATGAGAAGGGTTATGGAGAGAAGTATTGCACTGTTGAAACGGCCTTCATGTTAGGGATGTCTGTTGAGAGTTTTGATATTGATAAATGTCACTTAAATAAGAAGAAGATCTTAAAATACTACGTTGAAGGAAAAAAGAGAGGAACTTTAAAGAAGCAAATCTCTGAATTGAAGCAGAAGAAGAAAGAGATAGAAAGTGATCTTATTGCTGGGGATAATCCAAACTTAACAGACGAAGAAAGTCGAAACTTAACACTTCAAAAATTAGCCTACGAAAAAGAAATACGTGAATTAGAGAGAGAGCTCTCCTCACTCTCTGATGTATATGTGGAATAAAATGTTTCAGAATCAGAACAGGCTCAATAAACTCAGCTAGTTAATACCTTTCAAAAATGGCCCTCCCCTTGCATTTATCAGTGCAAATAGCGGAGGGTATTATGAATAAGATTGCATTAATTCTATTAACATTTTCTTTAGTTAGTTGCGGCAAAGGTGAAGGTTCGGGCGTATTGTCAAAGGGCTTGAGCGACGAATCAGTTTCTAACTCTTCTTTGATCGACTCTTCAAAGGTGATGCTTTCTCCGAAGTTTTATGAATTAGATATTCAAAAATTCTTCTATAAGAAGGAAGTTCTTCCAAGTACAGATAAGAGATATGTCGAAATTCAAACTGATCATGTGAAGGAGGAAACAAAGTTAAATAATCTTACTCACTCCAAAGGTTTGAAGGAAATTCTCATAAAAGGAAAGAATTTAATATTTTCTCCAGGCAATTCTCAGGGATTATATGAGCAGTTAAACAATATGACAGATATTGTAAAAGTTACGATTGAAGCTGAGACTGTAGATATTTTAGAAAGCATGAAAATTCCAAACGCTAGTCTGCATATATCATCAAAAGAATTAAATTTTTTAAATCATGCCAGCATTGATTTAACCCCTTTGGGCTTTTCTCAAAGAGCAACTCATCCATCGAATGGAGAGGTGGGAAGAGATGCTGGAGAGATCATCTTAGCTATTAAGAAGCTAAATTTTGATCCTCAGAGAAAGTCTGCTCTCTTTATTTTAAATGGTGGAAAAGGACAAGCGGGTTCATCTGGAATTAAGGGAGCTAACGGTTCAAGGATGAGAGATTTGGGCGGAGGTGTTGTTTTTAAAAGAGAAGAGATTGAAAGTTGTGAAGTTATTGATAACCCAAGGTTTGATAGGGTCAAAGTAAATAAGAGGCTACACTGTAGTACTACTATAAGAACAGAAGGTACGAACTCTAGACCTACTAACGGCGGAAACGCTGTCGCTGGCTCTAGGCCAGGACTTGGTGGAAAGGGAGGGGAATTTATAAGTTACATCGATATTCCTCGATCATTAGTTCTGCTTCAAGGCGGAAAATCTGGTCAAAGCGCAGGAACTATTCGTGGGGGAAATGCTGGAAGTCCTACGATCTCATTTCATCAAGATATTTTTGTTAATCGAAATGGTCATCGTGTCGTAAGAAGTAGTGTTAGAGGAGTATCTTCTAAGGGGGCAGATGTGATTTCACCTTCGGCCCTAAAAGAGAGTGGTGAAGATGGCTTCTTCGATATATCTCCTCTTATTAAAAACTGGGAAGGTTTAGGGTATTTAGAAAAAGAATTACTCTATGCTAATGATCTCTATATAAATAATCATATTGAAAGAGCAAAGGAGTCCTTTGCAAAAGTTGATAAAGGATTAAGTTTCTTAGACGTGAGAAAGGTGGGAGTTAAATCTACTTTTTTGAAAGGAGCTCTTAGTGAAAAACTTCTGAAAATAAACTCTCAAAGAGATTACTATGGGCATTCAATAAACTGGGTTCCTAACTACTCACTTGAAGCAAACTTCTCTAAATTTAAAACTGACTTAGATTATTCATTAAAAACTCTATATCTTACTTATTGGATAAAGAATTCTCAAAAATCTATTGAGAGCAAAGTTGAGGCCCTTGAATCTTTTCAAGATAGTCTGACAGAGGGGATAGAAAAGGATAAGGAGAAATATGAAAACCTTATTTCAAAGATTCCTCTACTAAAAGAAAAGATTGATGAGTTTAGAGTTGAAGAAGAATATTTTGCGTCTGAAGTGAAAAGAGTTGAAGCTGAAATAGAGAGAATGGCGAAAGATAATATTGTTGATCGAAATAAAGTCCCTTTCCTTAAGAAAGCTCTTGGAACAGTTGCAGCTCTTTCAAATGTTATCCCTGCAGGAAAACCTGCTTTGGGATTAATCGGCTCAAGTCTTTCTATCATATCTAATAATATAGGAAGTAAGCGTCCCCTTATGGATACGATCAAAGATGCTTCAAGCATTTACAATAACTTTAGTAATTTAAAGTTAGAAGAATCTAGCAAGAATTGGAATGAGGCTTGGTCTAAAGTAAAGATTAGTAGAGTTAGAGAAATTAAAGATAAGAAAGAATTAAAGGAATACTTATCAGCTGTAACAGACTTCTCTGCACCAATTTTAGAGAGTCTAAAAGAGCAGGCAAAGAATTGGAAAAGGAGAGAGGTTTCATCTTCCGAAATTTCAGCGGAAATAGAAAAAATTAAAAGTACTCATGAAGTTTTCAAGAAAATAGTTAAGAGTTTAGAGAAGTTTATGAATAAAAAGAATGCCCTTGTTCGTGAAGTGAATATGATACAGGGGAATATTTCGAAGACTCTCGCTTCTATCTATAGCAGCTTTGATAAGATCTCTCAAATGAGTTATCAAAAAGATAAATTAATCAATGGAGGAGATATAAATATAACTCCACTTTTAGAAAGTCTTGAAGAAGAGACTAAAAGTAGAATCCTAAAGTATCACTATGAAGTGGCAAGGGCCTATGAATATAGATTATTAAGGCCTTACCTTAGAAGTATTAATTTAGATATTGTACTAGAAAAAATGAAGTCAATTGTAAGCAGCGATCAAAGCGCTCATCTCTCATCTGGAGACTACGAGTCTTTAAGTGGTCTCTATACTTCTGAGCTCTCTTCTATAGTGGATGAAACTCTCTCTGAACTAAGTCGAGAAGGATTACCTCTACAAAGAGAAAAAGTTCTGCAGCTAAATAAGCAAGAAGTATTGGCATTAAATAGAGGAGAAGATATTTATTTAGATTTAATTTCAGAAGATGTTTTCTCCCGAGAGATGGAGGATATTAGAATAAATAATATTCTTGTTGAAGATATGAACGTATCAAATAGTGGTGAATTAGGTCGAAGTGCAGAAATTTCTTTAGAGCTAGCATATTCTGGAGAGAGTTATATTCGAAAGGGGGATAGGACTTATATTTTTGAAAAGGATACCAATGCTGAAAAGACAAAGTGGGGGGCGACTCTAGATCTCATTAGCGGAGAGATCTCCTCCATTGGAGCGAGTCCTACAGCTGAATCTCTAGTCGGTTCTCTTATTGGGACGGGTAATATAGAAGATTTAATGCTTCTTTCTAGACCCGGTGGATTAACACAGTTAAAAGTGAGGCTTAGAAAAAGCTTATCTCCAGGGGTTAAATCAACATTTGAAGGAGCGAGAATAAGATTAATTTATGATTATAATATTTTTTAAATCGTGATATATAAGAGGGAAAGGATGATTTGTGAAACGTTTGATCTTCTCTCTTATTATTTTAATTTCTCTTGTGTTGATATTCTTTTTCTATAAAAAGAAAGAGATAAATAACCCTCTAGAAACCACTTCTTCAAAAAGTAAAACCAGTCTTAAGGTAGGAGAAGTGAGTGATCAGAAATCCAATCTGAATGAAAGGTCGAATACTGATGAGTGTGATACCTATAAGAAAGTCTTATCTGATCCAAAGCTTGAAAATTTAGAAAATAGAAGATGGTCTAATTTCCATATTAAGCATACTGATGGAGAAGTTTATCGAATCAGATACTTCTATGATGATGGCCCTAATGGCGAATATAAGAAAACTATTTTATATAAAGAAGATGAAACGGAATTTCCTCATATTGTTAAGACTTATAGAGGATTTGAGTCTGAAGAACTAAAAGGTTATTTCAGCCAAGGAGAAATCATTTGGCAAGAACAAGCTTATGAGACTATTTACGAAGGCAAGGCGGTCTACTGGCGGAAAATCAATGATGAATTTGTAGATTTAAACATTGATGAAGGACTCAGTTGTCTTTAGTATTAAAGTAGTATCAGAAATTATCTAAATGTTATGGAGTGACATGGGGCAATCAAGTTCAACCAAGAGGGTTCTCTTATCATCTGTTAAAATGGCCATCGCGACATTTTCCAGCAGAATTCTAGGGCTTGTTAGAGAGCAGGCTATTGCTGCTGTCTTCGGTGCATCTGGTATTACTGATGCTTTCACAATTGCTTATCGCATTCCTAACATGCTTAGAGATCTATTTGCTGAAGGGGCCTTCTCATCAGCATTCGTACCTACTTTTACAGGCGTTAGAATTAAGAATGAAAAATTGGCCAAGGGCTTACTGTGGTCAATGGCGGCCCTTTTAACATTAATTACGGGAGCAATCTCTATTGGAATAATGGTTTATGCTAGAGAAATAGTATTGGCCCTTACCAATGAAGTTTTTAATTCAGATTTAGAAAGACTTAATATAACAATAGGCCTTGTTCGTATCATGGCGCCTTTTCTTGTTCTTATTTCATTAGCAGCATTATTTATGGGGACTTTGAATACTTTAAAAGTGTTCTTTGTTCCCTCCTTTGCACCCGCTCTTTTTAATATTGCTATGATTGGCTGTATTTTTATTTTACCCGATCATTTAAAAGTTTGGGGGCATCACCCAGTCTATTCCTTAGGAATTGGTGTGATGCTAGGTGGTTTTGTTCAAATGATTGTTCAAGTTCCACTTCTCCTTAAGAAAGGTTATGGTCCTCAAGGCCCTTTTAAATTAGTCAGCACAGATTCAAAAGTCATATTAAATAGAATTGGAATCGGAACTATTGGGATAGCTGCGACTCAGATCAATGTTATCGTGACGACAATTCTAGCGACAGGAACGGTTGTTGGTGCTGTTTCTTGGCTTACATTTGCCTTTAGACTATTTCAATTTCCAGTGGGAATTTTAAGTGTTTCAATCGCAGGTTCAAACTTAGTTCATTTCAGTGAAGCTTGGAAGAATGGCGATAGAGAGAAAGCGATTAGTTACCTTTCGACAAGTTACTTCCTCTCATTTTTGACTATCGTTCCTGCAATGGCCTTATTATTTGCTTTGGCAAAGGAGAGTGTCCATCTCGTTTTTGAGAGAGGGGCCTTTGACGGTAATGATACGGCAATGACTTATCTTGCTTTAAAATTTTACTTAATTGGTCTCCCTTCATATGGCCTTTATAAAATATTTGCACCAACATTCTTTACTTTGGATAAGCCTAAGATTCCTGTGATGATTTCAGTCTTTGCTATTCTTTGTAATATTGTATTCTGTGTTTATTTTACTCCAAAGTATGGTTATTGGATTCTCGCCCTTGGAACAAGTCTTTCAATGATTTTGAATTCAGCGATTCAGGCAACTTATTTGAAAAAGCTTTTAGAAATTCCTTGGACTTTCTTTTTTAAACTAAGAATTTTAAAAATCATCATTGCGGGGCTTATAACTTATGTCGCAACGCTGCAACTAAATGGTTATTTATTTGTTTATTCGGACCCATTTTTTAAGAAGTCATTTATGTTCTGTCTCTCGGGAGCCGTTGGTGCTCTATGTTATGCGGGAATCTTGGCTATTTTTGGAGAGGGGAGAGAGCTTGTAAAATTACTTAAAAGAAAATAAAGCTATAAGAAATTCAATAAGTTTCTTGTTTTATGACTTTTAAATAGGTTAAACTTATAGAGAATATTGACTCATGGAGTATGAATGAGAACTGATTTTGAAACACTCAAAACATTAGCGAGTTATTCAATAAATAACTTAAAAGAAAATAAAGTCATCGAATTCGATATAGAGAAGAGAGAAGCGCTTATCGATGCGATGGCAACTGAATATGGTGTGAGCTTTGCAACTGATGAAGATGTGAGAGACCAGGCCATTGAAGAAGTAGAAGAAAAGATGGGAGACATGGTTCCAGAAGACATTACTGAATCAGAAATGTTTAACCATGCTAGAAAAGAAATTATCAAGTCTTTCAATGGTGAAAATATTGGTGGTTTATACTTAGTAGAGTCTCTTCACCAAATTGCAACAAGAATGGCAAACTTCCTTTTAAACTGTGATCTTATTGATGATGTGTTTGGAACAGATGAAGATATTCATGCATTTCTTGTTAAGAAGATTAGAAACTTCTCTCCTAAGAAAAACTAAATTAATTAGATTAAAGAAGTATAGTGTTAAGCCGCTCATTGAGCGGCTTTCTTGTATGCACTTTTCTCATTGATGTAGAAATTCAAAAGTCCGAAGGACCTCTTCAAAGTATGGACCTTCGATTGCACCATTTAAAATACTGCTTCTACTCTTGGCCAATAGGTAGGCATCATTAATATTGTCTTTTATGAGGTAGCAATCAAAGTAGACTCGCTCGCTAACGTTTTCTGTTGCGGTACCTTCAATATGAATAATATCTATTCTTCCCTCTTTATAAGGGATAAATTCTTCAAAGACTGAAGGGATATCGATGACTGTTTCTTCGGGATCAAAGATTAACTTTAGCTCTTCTAGTTTTGATACAATGATTTCGTCAAGTGTTTTACTACTTAACGCCTTAGTTCCATCAAACCATTCAAAGTCAGCTCGCCAGTCATATCTTGTATCAGTTCTCTCAAAGACGGCCTGAGTAGATTCATCTTTAGAGTGAGCTTGAGTTGTATTGGTCCACCAGCTTGGTAGGAAGAAGAGGAAGTTCTTTAATTCAAATTCTTTCGCATTTTCGACGTAAGCTTGGTTTTCCTCTTTGATCGCTATCATGGAATAGATTGCATAGAGCAAAATACCACCAAAAATTAGCCATTCTATGAGTCTTGAAAATTCCATACGAAGAAAATACTGAAGGTTTCTTCCTCTGTAAACGTGATTTTAGTCTTATTTATCTCGTAATTTCAGACATTTATTGAGTTTAAAACTATTCCGCTAAAGTTTTAAATAAAGATTCCCGATAAACCAGTGAGATATAATAAATGCAGGTGTAGTGACCTGTAATTTGGAGAAGTAGAGATGAATTACTCAAAATCAAAGACAACATGGAAGCACTATCTTATTGTAGCGGGCTTTTCTTTGACTCAATCATTAGTGGCCTCGGCAGATCAAGGTGTATTCAATGATTGCCAATATGCTGGCGAGAGTAAAGAGATGTGTTACAAAATGGTCATGGCTTCAGAATATGGTGGTGAAATTGACTGTGTTGAGTGTTTATTCTACGAAGCACCAGAGCAAAATAAGTTAGCTGAAACTCTAGGGGTTGTTGCTGGGCCATTAGCCTTTTTAGGAGCATCATACTTCGGAGCAAAGTATCAGTATAAAGGTCAGAAAGCTTGGGCCAATGCTTACGAGTCAGGGCATACAGCTTGTACGACAAGATTTAATTCATATTTAAATTATTCGACTGAAAGAGGGGCAACTCCTATTTCTCCTGGTGATGCGGAATCATTTGCTAGTTCTTGTGGAGCTGGCGGATCTCTTGGTATCGGTGGAGGCTACGGTGGTTACGGTGGTTACGCCGGTAACGGTTTTGGTGGATTCGGAAATTCATTTGGAGCAGCAGGCTATTCGCCTGGTTTCATGGGTGGAATGATGGGGCCTAACTTTGGTGGCGGAATCTCAGGTGGATTTGGTTATCCTGGAATGGGTGGCGGCAGTATGGGCTTTGGCGGAGGACTAGGTTTTGGCCTTGGTCTTGGTGCAATGAATGGTCTCTTCGGTGGCGGAAACGGCATGGGCGGAGGTCTAGGCGGTGGAATTAATATTGGAATCGGTGGCGGATTAGGAAGCGGAATGGGTGGCGGAATGTACCCTGGCGGATTCGGCATGGGTGGAAATCCATATGGTGGAATTTACGGCGGAATGGGTGGTGGATTCGGTTATCCAGGAATGGGTGGCGGAATGTACGGTGCAGGAATGGGAATGCCAGGTTTAGGCGGTGGAATTAATATCGGCTTAGGCGGAGGTCTAGGTGGAGGTCCCGGTGGTTATATGGGCGCTGGTTACCCTGGAATGGGTGGTTACCCAGGAATGGGCGGTGGAATTAATATCGGTCTAGGTGGCGGTCTAGGTGGCGGAATGGGTTACCCAGGAATGGGTGGCGGAGTTAATTTCGGTGTTGGAAATCCATACACTAGTGGAATGTACAATGGTGGCCTTGGAGGCGGTGGTTTCACTGGCGGAATGGGTGGATATCCAGGAATGTACGGAAATGGAATGTATAATAATGGCATGGGTGGAATTTATGGACCGGGAACTGTTCCTGGGTCTATGGGATTAAATCCATGGGGTAACGGTGGAGCTAATGGTTCTTACTGGAATAATTCAGGTGGTTGGAACGGTGGACTTAATAGCCAGTATCAACAACAACAGCAACAGCTGCAACAACAGTATCAGCAAAGGGCAGATGTTCAAGGACAGGTGCAAGCTGGTTATGCAAGAGCGCAAGGAAATCAGATAACAGGACAGGCAGCAAGCTCTGCTCTTTATCAGAATTACCAAAATGCAGCTCAGGATCTCTACTCTAATTCATACTATGGTGGAGGAAATACAGTTAATCCATATGCAAATGGATCAATGTATTCTGCTGGAAACTTAGGTCTAAACTTTGGTGTTAGTGCCGGAGGATATGTAGGCTTCTAAATTAAGTCCAAATAAATTTATAAATATATGTGCCTCCCTAGTGGAGGCATTTATTTATCTCTAGCGAGATGGATATTATTGGAGAAGAGTTGAAAGTAGTACTTGTTACAAGTCAACTTAACTACATGCCTAAGAATTACTCAAAGACCATTGAGGGGATTCTTGCGTCTTCTGATGGGAGAATTACTAGTCTCATTGAAATTGAAAATCTTGATTATAGTTATATTAAAAGTGGCTTAGGTCTTATTTTCTATGGAGCAAGAAATTTTGGTTCACAGCTTTTAAAAAACCTTATTAGAGCGAGGTTCTCTTCTAAAAAATCTCTCTGTGATAAATATGAAGTTGAACATAGAATGTTTAAAAGTATTAATAATAAAGAAGCTGTCTCTTATTTGAATTCAGAAAAATTTGATTTACTCATCAATCTTCGGACTAGATGTATTTATAAACGTAAGGCCCTCGAATCAACAAGGCTTGGGTGTTTAAATATTCACCATGGACTTCTTCCTAAGTACAGAGGAACTATGTGTGATCTAAATGCTCTTAGTGCAGGCCGAAGTGCAGGATTCTCCATTCATATGATGGATGAGAAAATTGATAACGGTGACATTATAAGAGTTGTTGAAGTTTCATCAAGTGAAAGAGATTACTTTAAGTACTTAGAGCAAACTAGAGATTTTGAAGTAGATGCGATTAAAGAGTTATTGGATTATATTTCAGAACATAATTCTCTTCCAAAAGGCTTAGTTAATAAAAGTGAAGATAGTATCTATACAAAAACTCCCGATATAAGTGCTGTAAGAGATTATATAAGAAAAGGAATGATTTTATGAAGTCGTACGTTGTCTATCATGGTTCCCCTGGAACGGCAGAAGATTTTGAATTTCTAAAAGAGAAACTTGGCGATGTAACAGTATTAAAAAGAGGTGAGAAAAAAGACTCTGATATATATATTGGCTACTCTTTTGGAAGCTATTTTGCACTCAGAGATTTTGCAAATAATCCAAAAGCAAAGAAGTTGATTCTAGTCGCTCCATATCTATATTCAGAAGCTCTTGGGTTTGGAAAGAAGTTACTTATTGGAAACTCTTTTCTCGCAAATTTAATTATTCCAAAGATGTCTGAAAAAATTATCGAGAGCTTACTCGTAAAGTCCTCTTCTCCAAAGAGTGTTCCCGATGAATTTCGCTCTATTGCAAGTAAGTACAGAAATGTTGAAGTATTGAGAGAAGCGGCCCTTGAAAAAGATATTACTTCCAGACAATTAAAAGAGTTAGCAGACAAAGTCAAAGGAAGAGAAATTCATATTATTTGGGGAGATAGTGATGAGTCCCTAACTTCTGATCATAGAAGTAAGATAAAGAGTCTCTTAAAGGCAAATGAAATCGTACTAGAAAAGACTGGTCATGCAATTCCTTGGACTGATCGTGAAGAGTTAGTGAAGAACTTGGAATGCTTTTCAAAAGATTCTACTGAGCAGAAAACTGGTTACTATGACGGAGAAGATAGTCGCAATAATGTGGCAACATTTCTAAAAGAACATGTAAGAGAAAATCCAGATAAAAGTGTTCTTGCTTGGGTTGATTTATCAAAGATTGGAAGTTGGAGTGGAAACTTAAATGAACCTCTACCTCATGAAACAATTAGCGTAAAAGACTTAGATCATCTTGTTTCAAAAATATCAAACGGTTTAATAGATTTAGGAATAGAAAAGGGTGATAGAGTTATTATCTTTATTCCAATGTCTCTACAGCTTTACGCTGCAATGTTTGCACTTCAAAAGATTGGAGGAATTGCTGTATTTCTTGATAGCTGGGCCAGAAGAGATCAAATGGGAGTCAGTGCTGAGACTGCTGATCCTAAGGCCATTATTTCCCTTGAAAAAGCGTTCCAATATTTAAGTGATGTAAGAGAAATTGGAAATATTCCTATTAAGGTCTCGGTAGGACCTACTGAAGGAGAGTATACTTCATCGCTAGAGAAGCTAATGAGTTTTGAAGCGAATGAAGAGGTTACTCCTGTTGAAAAAGAGCATACAGCTCTTATTACATTTACGACAGGAAGTTCTGGTAAGCCTAAGGGAGCAGATAGATCACATCGCTTTCTTTCGGCACAACACTACGCTTTAAATCGTCATATTCCTTATGTGGATTCTGATGTTGATCTTCCTGTATTTCCTATTTTCTCTTTAAATAATTTGGCCGCAGGGGTAACTACTGTCATTCCTGCAATTGATGTAGGGGCGCCATCTGAAAAAGATCCATTGGTTTTGATTGCTCAATTTCTAACTATGAAAGTTACATGTACAACTTTGTCTCCTTCATTATTGAATGCAGTTAGTGCTTTCTGTTTGAAGAATAATTTAAAACTTAATGGATTAAAGAGAGTTGTAACAGGTGGAGCGCCTGTATCGCGAGATGATGTAAAGAGAATTAAAGAAGCAGCTCCTAATGCTGAGATTCTCGTCCTCTACGGCTCTACAGAGGTTGAGCCTATGGCCCATATCGAAGCAAAAGATATGCTCGCACAAAAAGGGAGTAGCGATCCTGAGATTGTCGAACCCGGTGTGAATGTAGGAAAGTTTGATACAGGCTTAGAAGTTAAGTATATCAAAATTAAAAATGAAAACCTTTCTATTTCTAAGAATGAGGATTGGGCCGACTTAGAAGTTTCAAAAGGAAGTCCTGGTGAAATCATAGTTTCAGGGGAACATGTTTGTCGAAATTACTTCAATAATGAAGAAGCTTTTAAGAAATCTAAGATTGTTGATGATAAAGGTCGTGTCTGGCACAGAACAGGAGACCTTGGATTTGAAGACGAAAAAGGTGATCTCTGGTTAGTTGGACGTGTCCATAATGCAATTAATAGGGGTGGTGAGTATTGCTTTCCTGTGAGAGCAGAAATCATTATGAAGAAAATTTCCTTGATTAAGCATGCTGCCTATCTTGGAGTTGAAGACTCTAAGTTGGGAGAGAAACCTATAGCAGTATTTTCTGTAAAAGATGGGGCGAGTGAGGCTGAGGCCATAAGTGAAGTCTCTAGAATGCTTAAAAAGAATAAAATTACATTTGATGATGTCATTGTTGTTGATCATATTCCGATGGATCCGCGACATCACTCCAAGGTGGAGTATCACGTTCTAAGGGCAACTCTTAAGGAAGCGGGAAAAATTTAGTGAAAAGGTTTAACTCAAATTATTCTGACAGAGAATATCTAAAAGATAGGTTTAAATGGGTGAGATTCTTTATTGAAAGATTTGATCCTATTAGTCATGTCTTGATGATATCGCTCTTTATTGCTGGTCATATTGTTTTAGTGAAAAATGATCTTTCAGGTAACTTCGTTTTAATCTTTCTTGGTACAACTATTTTCTTTTTTAAGCTTAGATGTTTTGATGAAGTTAAAGACCTAGATCTTGATATGAAAATAAATCCAACAAGGCCACTGCCACGAGGACTTCTCTCCGTCTTTGATATGAAAGATGCAATTATACTGTGTTTGATCTTTGAAAATGCCATCTTTTATTCCATTGGATTGAATGCTGGAGTTGCTATGAGTATAGCGTCAGTATATTCCCTTATAATGTATAAAGAATTCTTTCTAGGGGATTGGTTCAGAGATAAGCTGACAAGTTATGCAACAGCTCATACGCTCGTTACTATTCTTCTAAGCTTGAGTGTCTTTAGCGCTCTCGTTAATAAACCTCTCTACTTACTAGATAAGGAGTTGTATTTCTTTTCTATAATTAGTTGGCTTCTCTTTAATATATTTGAACTTGGAAGAAAGACTTTCTTACAGAGTGAAGAAAGGGATCAAGTTGAATCATACTCAAAAGTTTGGGGAAAGGGTGGAGCTGTTATTCTTGTCCTAGTACACGCTTGTATTGCTGAAGTGATTCTCGCTTTAGGTGTTGGGCTCACTTCCTTTTTTGCAAAGGTCTATTTTACGAGCTCTTTTGCCATCTTTACTTTAATAGGAGTGTTCTTTCTATTTAAAAAGACTGGAAAGAGTGGGGCTTTATTTAGAGGCTACTCTTCATTTTATATTATTCTTATTTATTCTGGTATTATCATTGAGAAATTACTCTAGGAAATATTATGCTTTTAATTAATAAAAAGACGACAAAGAATTTCGCTAAGAAACAGGCCGGAGGGAAGGGGTATAATCTCTACTTACTGGCAAGAAAGGGAATAAATATACCTAGTTTCTCAGTTATACCGTCTTATCTCTTTGAGGAATTTGTAAAAAGAAATGCCTTAGGAGATAAGATAACAAATGCCCTAAGTAATCTTTCTTTTAAAGAAGCTGCCGCTGAAATTGAAAAAGTTATTCTAAGTGGAAACTTTATAGGTCCTGAAGAAGAGGTTATCTATACGTTGATTAAATCATTTAAAAGTTCTCACTTCTCTGTGAGATCTAGTGCTGGTGATGAAGATGGTGGAGAACATTCTTACGCTGGGCAATTATCTTCTTATCTCTATGTCTCATCATTGGAGAAATGCTTGGAGTCGGTCAAGAAGTGCTGGGCATCAGCTTTTTCAGAGAGATGCTTAGTCTATAGAAAAGAAAACTCAATTGAGCTAGAGAAGATACTTGTTTCTGTTGTTATTCAGGAAATGATTGATCCGGATGCTAGTGGGGTTGTCTTTACCTGTAACCCAGTGACAAATAACATAGATGAGTTGATGATTAATTCCGTTTACGGAGTTGGTGAAGGACTCGTTTCAGGATTACTTGAAGGGGATACTTACCTTATAAGTAAGGTGGATCAGTCTCTAGTGAGTAAGGAGATTGTAGAAAAAGAAAAGGCCTTGAAAGGGGATTTTGAGAATGAAAGAATAGTTGAAGTTGAAGTAAGTGAAGATAAGAGAAATATAGATTCTTTAAGTATTGAAGAGCTTAACCAGTTATCAAAAATCTCTATTCAGATTGAAGAACTCTACCAATGTGCACAAGATATTGAATGGGCCTTAAAGGATGGAGTTTTCTATATTCTTCAAACAAGGCCTGTGACAACACTAACTGCTACAACTAAGGGGATATTAAATCTCTGGGATAATTCAAATATTGTTGAAAGCTATGGTGGAATAACAAAACCTCTCACTTATGGTTTTGCTCGCTACGTTTATAATCAGGTTTATATTCAGTTCTGTGAAGTGCTAATGGTTCCGCAGAATCATATTAAAGAAATGAACTTCTTTTTAAAGAATATGCTTGGACTCTTCTATGGGAGAGTTTATTACAATCTCTTCAATTGGTATAAATTAACAAGTATTCTTCCTGGCTATAAGTTTAATCGTCAATTTATGGAAACTATGATGGGAACTAGTGAATCACTTGGAGATGAGATTGCTGAGAGAATAAAGCCCCCTAAGTTTCATGATAGCTTCGGTTCAAGAATTCGAAAGTTTCTAACAGGGTTTAAGTTCTTTTACTTTCATTTAAATATTCAAAGTATTGTAGATAAGTTTCTTACCGACTTTCACCGTATTTACGATGTTTATCGAAGTAAAGATTATTACTCAATGACTGCAGATCAGATTTACGATGAATATATGGGGCTTGAGAAAGATATTCTTTGGAAGTGGCATGCACCAATTATTAATGATTTTCTCTGTATGGTTCACTTTGGAGTTTATAAGAAATTAACTGAAAAGTGGCTCGATCATTTAGGGCAAAACTTTCATAATGATCTCTTGGCCGGAAATGGGAATCTTGAGTCTGCAGAACCAACAAAGCAGTTAATTAGACTCTCTGGCATAGTTGTAAAAACAGAAGGGTTGAGAGAATTTATCTTTAAAAATGAAAATGACTACTTACTTGAAGCTCTTAATCAATCAGAGTATCAAGAATTTTATGAACTCGTTTCTACTTATTTAGATAAGTATGGGTTTAGATGTATGAGTGAAATGAAGTTAGAGCAAAAAGACATGCACTTAGAGCCTAAGCTCTTCTTTGTCTTTCTAAAGAATATCATTAACTCAGGACAAGTTGACTTAGAAGAATTTGAAAAGAGAGAGCACGAGATTCGTGCTAATGCTGAAAAGCTTTTAAAAGATAATATAAGTGGTATTAAGGGTATTATCTATTCTTGGTCTCTAAAACATGCAAGAAAAGCTGTTATGAATAGAGAGAATACGAGATTTTGTAGAACACGTATCTATGGTGTTGTTCGCTCTATGTTCTATGCTATGGGAGAGAATTTCGCAAAGAACGGAATTATTGATAGAGATGAAGATATTTTCTTTCTAGATTTAGAGGAGTTGAAAGGAGCTTTTGAAGGAACTAATTCAGTTCAAAACTTTAAGAGAATCATCGAAACTAGAAAACTTGAGTACGCTAGTTATGAAGAAAGTGAGCCTGAGAGCCGGTTTATGACTAGAGGTCCGGTCTATTGGAAGAATAATCACTTTCCTGCACCAGTGGTTCTAGATCAAAATATTGAATTAAAAGAAAATGAAATGCTTGGTCTGGGTTGTTGTCCTGGAATAGTTGAGGGAGTAGTGAAGGTGATTATATCTCCCGACGATAATCTAGAACTAAATGGAGAAATTCTTGTTACCCATAGAACTGATCCAGGTTGGATTCCTCTTTATCCATCTGCAAGTGCTCTCTTAGTTGAAAGAGGTGGATTACTTTCTCATTCAGCAATTGTGGCCAGAGAAATGGGGCTTCCAACGATTGTCTCTATTAAAGGACTCACAAAGAGACTTGAAACAGGAATGAGGATACGAATTAATGGAGAATCTGGATTAATTGAAATTTTAGAATAAAAAAGGCTCCGATTGGAGCCTTTAGTTTTAAATTTTGAATTATTCTATTTATTGTGGATAAGCGTTTTAATTTGATGACGGAAGATAACTTCTATCTTGTCTTGATCAATTGTCTTATCAACAACACCTGGACCAAATTTTACGTGGTCAATAATATCGCCTTGAGCAAATTGTCCACGAATAGAGTAAGGTTGAGACTTTGCAGTAGCAGAGTTTATTGCCTCCATCCAAAGATCAGCAACAGAAGTTGTTGTTTTAGATGTCTTTCTAGTAGTTTTCTTTCTCGTTGCCGCCTTCATTTTTACTGCTGAAGGATCTTTGTAAGCATGTGTATTCTTACACGTTCTACATTCAACTCTATGAATTGTCTGTGCGTCTTTCATCGCAACGATTGTATGTGCTAAAGTAAGCTTACACTTAGAGCAATAGGAAAGAACTTCTTTTCCTACGTTTAAATCAGACATTCTGATACCTTTGTTTTGGATTTGTTATAATGAATTGTTAGTATAATAGGATATAAAGATCTTTGAACAAAGTAAAGACGGAACGCAATGCAAATATGCACAATAATCTACTAGAAAAAGCTAAAACACTACCTAATAAAGCCGGTTGCTATCTAATGAAGAGAATTAGAGCGGGCGAAGAGACTGTTTTATATGTAGGTAAAGCAAAAAACTTGAGAAATAGAGTCTCAAGCTATTTCAATAACTCATCAAAGTCTCCCAAAACGGAGATATTAGTCTCTCATATAAATGATTTTGATTTCATTATGACTGATTCAGATGCAGAAGCATTTGTTCTAGAAAATAACTTAATTAAGAAATTTTCTCCAAAATATAATATTCGTTTAAAAGACGATAAATCTTACCCCTACGTTTGTGTGAACTCAAATGAAGAGTTTCCAAGAATTATGTATGAGAGAAGACCGAAGAAACAGAAAAACGTAGAAGTCTTTGGTCCCTTTGTCGTAGGTAGTAATATTTCTGAGGTTATTCGAATTCTCACAAAGTCATTTAATCTTAGAGACTGTACTCTTAAAGACTTTAATTCAAGAAAGGAGCCTTGCTTACTCTATCAAATGAAGCAATGTTCAGCACCTTGTGTGAACTATATTTCTAATGAAGAATATAAGAAAGACCTAGATCTTGCCCTTAGTTTTTTTAGAGGAGCAGGAACAAAAGGATTGAAGGAATTAGAAAGACGAATGTTTCAATTTGCTGAAGGTGAACATTTCGAAAGGGCCGCAATTCTTAGGGATCATATTTCTGTTTTAAATGAATTTTTAAACTTCTCAAAACAAAATAATGCCGAAGTCTCTCATACGGTTAGAAACGTAGATATTCTTGCTTATCATGTCGGAGATATAGAAGTAGATATTTCTCTCTATATGATGAGAGAGGGAGTACTTCTTGGTCATAAGAGTTTTCACTTTCCTTCCATAGACTGTAGTGATGATTTTGACGATGAAGTCGCTCAATACATCTTTCAATACTACACCACAACTTTTGATAAGCTTCCTGATCGAGTGATTACAAGCTTTCCTAAGAGCTTAAATGAAACTCTACATATTGCATTTAAACAAGTTCATGAACTTGATATTAAATGTTCAGCTCCGGGGAAGAAATTTGAGTCTTTAATGAAGCTAACTAAAGACCATGCCTTTGAACACCAAAGAGTAAGAATTTTAAATGAAGAAAGTACCTATGTCGGTCTTAATAAACTTAAAGAACTCTTAGGATTAAAAGAAAGACCCGTTACTCTTGAGTGTTATGACGTAGCTATCTTTCAAGGAAAGTCTCCCACTGCCTCTCAAATTGTTTTCAATGATGGGCGAGCAGATAAGAAGTCTTATAGACATTATCATCTAGAAGAAAGACCTGAAGGGAATAATGACTTTGCGATGATGAGTGAAGTTATTAATAGAAGAGTAAAAAAAGGCTCACTTCCTGATGTCTTTATTGTCGATGGTGGAATAGGACAGGTCAATATTTTCTTAGAGGCCCTCAAAGATCATGATATCTCTATACCTGTTGTTGGAATTGCAAAATCTAAAGTAGATAAGAAATCTAATTTCAAATCAAAAGAAGTTGTGAGAAGTGAAGAGCGCTTAATTATTCCAGGAAGATCAAACCCGTACTTGCTGGCAAAGTGTAAATCTTTATTTCGAATTATTGTTCAAATGAGAGATGAGGCCCACAGGTTCTCTAGACGTCTTCATCATAAAGAAGAAAGAAAGAAGCTGATTACAAGTTGGGTAGATCATGTGGAAGGAGTAGGTCCTGTCGCTAAGAAAAAGATTCTATCTAATTTGGATTTATCTATAAAAGAATTGAAATTAATGAGTGAAGTAGAAATTCAAGAATACTTTGTTGTTTCAAAGAAAATTGCAAAGGCCATCGTAAAAACGCTGGCCCTGTATTAATGGATGCTAATTTATAATATGAATCATCTTCTTGTTGCCTTGCCCGCACTCTGGACATCTCGCCGTTTCTTGCACGATTAGATTTTTAAAATCTGATAAATGAGTTTGAACTAATTTTGCATTACATATATTGCAGTTATCCATGTGTTTCTTTACTTGATCTATATCACCATAATACTCTTCAAATTTTTCAAAGCGGAAGTCTAGTTCTTGTGACATTTAGTCATCTCCTTGCAGGTATTAAATGTACTAATATATTTTTCGGGATATTTTGGACTTGGCTTAATTTGTGATATGTTTATTTCAATTTAGGGACCAATTTACCTAGTAAGCCCTTAAAATTAGATGAGATTAATTGAGCGAAATGAGTAAATACCAAGAAATTAGAAGTAAAATCAGCAAGATAGATAATGGAGAGGGCATTGCAAAGTTCTACTCAGGAGCTATTTTTGATCAAACGAGCTGGTATACATCTAGATTTGAAGAGCCTGAAGTCTCTAGCAAAGTCTCTCAAAAGGTCGAATCGTCTCCTCGTGCTATAGAGAGACCTAGTGCAGAAGCATCACCAATGAAGAAGGAAGTGTTAGATTCTTTGGCCAAGAAAGTTGAAGAGAGTGGCGCTGTTCAATCAAAGTTTGGGAATATTATTAAGGATGTTCGAACCTCTCTTTCTGGAAGTCAGCTTAAATTAACTCAAGATGTGAATACATATAAAGAAATGATTGAAAGAACTTATACAGATTTTAAATTTGATGATTTTAAAGAGGTCACAACTTTAATTGTAGGAGAGAGAACTCTCTCTGAAATTAGTTTAGAAGATAAGCACTTTAAAACTAATCATGATACTTCTGAGCTCCTAGGAAAGATGATAATTCCAATGAAGTTAGTGGAGGGAGAGTTTGTTCGAACTTCTCTTGTTGGAAAAGATGAGGGCGAAATTTTTCAAAACCTTCTCTGCGAAATTTCGCTTTTTAAACCACAAGTGGTTATCTCTTTGGGAGCAGTTTCTACAAACTTTCTGTACGGAAGAAAAGAGAAGCTATCTAAGATCCATGGAAGCGAAATTGAAAGAGCGATTGAAAGTGATGGAAGTGATGTTAAATTTACACTCTTTCCAATTTTTCATCCTGATTTATTAGAAATTAATCCTTCAATGAAGAGAACAGCATGGATGGATCTTCAAAAAGTCATGAAATACTTAGGTAAATTATAATATTACATTGAGACCTTTTTAAAATAAGCATACAATAATGAAGTGATAACTCAGGATGGAGTTTACTTGCATAGGAAATGCTTCTTTTTAATTATTTTATCTCTTGTATCTTTCTATTCATTTGGAGAGATAACTCCTGTATTAATCGCAGGAAGCCCTGAACCAACTATTAGAGTTCGTGTTAGTAAGTCACTTAAAAATGTCATCATTTCTGGAACAGATTTAAATAGAACATTTCATATTGGAAATCAGAAGAAGTCTTTTTCAGGCCGAAAGAAGATAAAGTTCAACTGCAATCTCTTTGGAAAGAACGAAAGATTTAAAGATCGTGGCCCAACTCTTCTTGCTTCACTTAACTCAATGACTGGACTTGTAACTGTTGGCGACAAGAAATATATGGGAACAGTTGATATCGTAAGTTCTGTTGGTAACGATAGTTGTGATGTTGTTCAAGAAACAAAATTAGAAGACTATATTAGTGGGTTATTGGCAAAAGAAATGAATAGTGCGTGGCCCATTGAAGCACTTAAAGCGCAAGCTGTTGCCGCGAGATCCTACGCTCTTCACAAAATGGAAACAGATCATGTTTCAAAAAACCTTGGGCGAGTAGCACATTACGATCTTGAGAGTTCTGAAAAACATCAAGTCTCGGGGACATTTTTTGACATTACTAGGAATACTGACCTTGCAACTTCTGAGACGATGGGAGAGGTTCTTATCACTCCCAGCGGTAAGTTGACTCCAATATTTTTTCACGCAAAGTGTGGAGGAAAAATACTGAGGCCAGACCAGGTATGGAGTAATGCTGTTAGCGGCTACGATGCAAATCCTAAAGGAGATTACTGTCATGGTCATGGACTTAAGGACTGGGAAAAAGAGGTAACGTATGAGCGCTTTGTCTCTTTTATAAAATGGCTACAAAAGAAGAAGTTAATTAAAGTTTCAAATAAAATTACAGGTCATAAGAAAATCAAAATTCTAAAAGATGATAAAGATAAGAACCATATGCGACTTTACTGGGGCGACTTACATATCGTAATCAAGAAGCCTCTCTTTAGAAGATATTTTGGAAGGGTACTATTTCCATCGAATAATTTTGAAATGAATTGGAGTAGTCCTAAAAAGGCCTTTTTAGTAAGTGGAAGTGGATTAGGGCATGGTGTAGGGATGTGTCAGCTTGGGGCTCTAGATCTAGCGAAGAAAGGCTGGGGTTATCGTAAAATTCTCGCCCATTACTTTCCGGGTCATAGATTAGAAAAAGCATATTAAAAAAGGCTTCTTTCGAAGCCTTTTTGCTATTTAAATTTTTTAGGTAATTAGAATGAAATACACCCAACTTTTGTAAACCAAGTGTCTACTTGGAATACTGGGAGGTAAGGGTAGTTAGGATCAACTTGTGACTGCATTGAAGTCTGAGAAGAATCAACCATTCCGTGCCCACAGCTTACTTCATCATCTAAAACAATCTTACCTGCAAAATTCGTAAGTTGTCTTGTATCACTAATATAAGGAGCTCCATTATTTGAACTCATCGAACACATAGATAATAGAACATTGTATCCTATAACTTGAGAACCATTTGTTACTTTTTGAACAATCATCACATCACCGTAGTAGCCAACACCTACATACTCTCTAGCAACTTGAGTTCCGCCGATTCCACCTTGATTGAATGTCCCTTGAATTGTTGTCTGTGAATTTCCAGAAAAGCTACTCGAGCTAAAGCTATAGACATTCTGTAGTCTTTGTCCAGATCTACATTGGATCTGACTTAGGAGACCAGAGTAGTTACCTGCACCTATTTGTGCTGTACCCTGAGTCGGCAAAGTTACTCCCGTGGAAGTAGAGCTGACCGTATTTTTCTTTTTATCGTCACCACATGACCAAAACAGAGTCGCAGCTAGAGTGAAAATAAATACCTTTTTTAATGAATGCGTCTTCATTTGTTTCTCCTCGAAGGCCTTAAGACCCAAGCGATTAGACTTTTCTCTATACATTTCGGGTATTGGATCAAATTACTTTAGGAAAAATAAACCTATTACAATTTTTCTTAATGAATATTCTGTAATTTGGTAAACTTACAGTACATCTATAAAGAGAGATCATTTTGAATTTTTTAGCTATTTTAAAAAATGCATTTAATTATAAGGCCCTAAGGGATGATGAAGAGGTAAGATTTCGTCTTACTAATGGGTTAAAAATAGCCTCTATTCCAGTCTTTACTAGTTGTGTCCTCATTATATTTCTTTGGATATTTCTTTCAATGGACTTAGTTTTTTTCAAATCAAATGGTTATGCAAACTTTGAACAGTTTAACGAAGTCTTCTATGACTTCATTGTGTCTAAAGTATTAGAGTTCTCAGTTGTATTTATAGGGCTTGTCTCTTGTACACTACTCTTTGGTATCTATATTTCAGAATTACTGCTAAGACCGTTTCGTGTTATTGGAGATTACTGTGAGAATTTTCTAGAAGATAGAACTTCTTCCTATGACCCTGACTTTTTTAGTGATTTAAAACTATTAACAAGATTTAGTGAGTGGTTTTTTAATACTGTTTATATTGCCGATCAAAATGGTGTGTTAAAGCCTATAGAGGTTCCACAGAAGTTTACTAGAATACATAAGCCCGTTTTCGAAACAGGCTTCTTCTTACAGTTTTCATTTTTAATTTTAGCGACTTCAATTGTTTCAGGGCTTCTCTTCTATGAAGTAATTAGTGGGGTTCATGAGCAGGTTGTGCAAATGGCCTTTGATATTCTCCCTAATAAATATGAAATACAATACTTCCTTCTTTATCAAAGTTCAGTTTTGAGTAGTATCATTATTGGAACTTTAATTGTGCAAGTTTTTGCCTATATGCTGATGGCGATGAATTTGTATCGAAAGGTATCAACTCCGGCATTTGGGGTTTTTGCAACAATGAGATCGTTCATAAAGGGGCGCTATGATTCACGTGTTCACCTTATTGGCTATTCGTATTTAAGGCCACAATGCAGAAAATTAAATAAATATTTAGCTGAAATGCAAAAGTCTTTACATAAAGCTGACAAAAATAGCATTCAGGATTAGTATAATAACGACGAGAATAGAATAACTGAATAGAATAATCAATTCGACTATAAATAACAAAGGAAGAGGAATGTTGAAGAAATTAATTAAAACTAGCTTACTGCTAGTGACGGTAGTAGGTCTTTCAAGCTGTGTGTCTGACAAGCAGGTTGTAGAGGCTCTTAAGAAAAATCCAAAAGCATTATTTGAAATAATTGAAGAAAATCCGGCGGATTTTATGGAAGCAGTTCAAAAGGCTGCTAAATCTGCTCAATCTGAAATGGGTAAGAGAAGAGAACAAGAAGAAGCAAAGAAATTTGAAGAAGCATTTGATAAGCCTCTTCAGGCTGAGATTAGAAAAGATGAGTCATTTAGAGGATCAAAAGATGCTCCATTAACGCTTGTAGAATACTCTGACTTTCAATGTCCATTTTGTGTAAGAGGATTTAATACTGTTAAGGAATTATTACAGAAGTATGATGGTAAAATTAGATTTGTCTATAAGCATTTACCATTAAGTTTCCATAAAGAAGCTCTTCCAGCTGCGCACTATTACGAAGCAATTAGACTTCAAAGTGCTGAGAAAGCATTTAAATTTCATGATGCTATCTTTGATAATCAGAGAAAATTATCTCTTGGTGATTCTTTCTTAAAGAAAATGGCGAAGCAAGTTGGTGCGGACATGGGAAGATTAGCAAAAGATGTAAAATCTAAAGCCGTTATTGCAAGAGTTGAAGAGGATATTAAAGAAGCCGCGAAGTTTGGTTTTCAAGGTACTCCAGGTTTCCTATTAAATGGTATCCCTGTTAGAGGAGCTTACCCAATCGATCACTTTGAAAAGATTATTGCAAAGTTGAAAGAGAAAGGGAAAGTTGATTTATAATTAGTAAATTAAATACTTTTAAGGGCCCCTGATTGGGGCCTTTTTTATTTCGTAAATTTAAAGGTAAATTTAAGTTTGTCTAATTTGTTTATTTTTTGAATTTGAATTAAACTAAATTCATGGAAGAGAATACTTATAGTAAATTTAATCGTCCAAAAGTTCTCAAGTCTAGCTTGAACTCTCTTGATTATGAAGACTCTAAACGCATTGAAACCCTTGTGAATGATGTAAAAAAAGGGGGGGTTTTAGAGTCTGATGAGTTTTTTCGTTCCTATATCTTTGAGTTAAAATTAATATTAGATGAAGATTCTCCAAAAGTGGCATTAGATTCATTTTTTCGGTTAGAAAATAATTTAGAAAAATTCTATTCGCTATTAGCATTAGATGAATCCTTTCCTGATCTTCTGACTTTTCATCGAAATTTTTCACCAACAGTTCTTCGTATTTTTTGGGAATCGATTTCCCTAGATGATGATGAGTCTTTAATAGAGAGAGTTCTAGAAGCTTTCAGAATTGCCTTAGAGGAAGAGCTCTATTTCTGGCATCAAAACCTTCATTAAATTAAATTAAAGTAGGAAAATAATGCCTGAGTGAAATACTTTAACTCGAAAAGTGGCATTATTTTGACACTACCTCTTCCAGCGATCAGCTAGTTATAAAAAAAATGGGAAAGAATTTCCTATAAATGTAATGCAGCCTTGATGCTTGGCCTTTAAAAATGTATAATTTTTGACAGAGCGGAAAGTATTTCTTCTTAGAAGAAAAACATCCGATTATAAAACCAGGAAGGTAATGAAATGGCAGACGGAGATGCTAACTTAGGCAAACCCGCCAACTCAGGCAGTGGAAAAAATCCTCTTCTTACAATAGTAATGATTCTTCAATTAGTTTTGATGGGTTCAATTGCATATTTTCAATACTTATCACATCAAAAGCTAGCGGCTACAGAGTCAGTGATGGACGTAGTTAAGAGCGATATGAAGAGTGCTAGTCTTGATGAGAGTAGTGAGACAGGTGAAGCTAGAGAGCAAGATGGAGTTTTATTTCCACTCGATAATTTTACAGCTAACCTTGCTCAAGGTGATGGGCCAAGAAGATTTGTAAGATTAAATGCTGTTTTAAAATTTAATAAAGACTCTAGTGAAGAAGAGTTTAAGGCTAGAAAGCCACAAATTAGAGATACGATAATTAGTATTTTAAATTCTAAAAGAGCTGAAGACCTTCTAAAAGTAGAAGGGAAGAGCTATTTAAAAGAAGAAGTTAAAGCCGCTATTAATAGTTTCTTAGTAGACGGAAAAGTTATAGACGTTTTTTACGTCAGTTTTCAAATTAACTAGTTTTTCGGCAAAATGATTTTGCCATTTAACAACTTGTAAAATGATCCCAGGAGGGGAGAATGGCCCAGGTCCTAAGTCAAGACGAAGTCGACGCGTTATTAAATGCAGTAAATGATGGTGATTCAGATGATCTGATGGGTGGTGGAGACTCTGGTGATTTCGACGGTGGAGATGAAACCGATGATAATATCCAGGCCTACGATCTAACCAATCAAGACCGTGTTATTCGTGGGCGAATGCCTATCCTTGAAATTATTTATGAAAGATTTATTAGATCTTTTCGAGTAAGTCTTTCTAATTCACTTAGAAAAATTTCTACAATCTCTATGATTTCTACTGACCTTCTTAAGTTTGGTGAATTTGTTAATACACTACCGATTCCAAGTTGCATGTGTATTATGAGATTCAATGAATTAAGAGGTCCTGCTCTTCTAGTATTTGAATCAAAACTTGCTTACGCAATTATTGATTCATATTTTGGTGGGACGGATAGACCATTCACAAAAATAGAAGGAAAAGAATTTACTATGATCGAACTTTCTTTCATGAAGAAAGTTATGGATATGGCGATTAACGATCTTGAAGAAGCATGGGCACCTGTTCATAGAATTGATGCTCAGTATTTAAGAACAGAAATTAATCCTCAATTCGTAGGAGTTGTTCCTCCATCAGATGTTATTATCGCAACGACTTTAGAAGTTGAATTTGAATCAGCTTCTGGAACAATTATGATCGTTGTTCCTTACTCTACAATTGAACCAATTAAGCAAAAGTTAAGCTCAAGTTTTCAAACTGATAATGATATGGCCGATAGTATCTGGACTCAGGCAATGAATGAACATATCAAACAAGCTCATGCAACAATGGTTGTGAAGCTTGGGGAAACTAGCATCACTGTTGGAGATCTCGTAACACTTGAAAAGGGAGATATCGTTCCTTTAAATCAAGAAGCTTCTGGAGAAGTTACTATTGAGGTCGAAGGTGTTGAGAAAATGAAATGCCTTATTGGAACACATAAGGGAAATCGAGCTGTTCAAATTACAAAAGTTGATAAAACAATAAGAAGAGAAATGTCCACTACGGAGGAGCAATAATGTCTAATGATTTAGAAAACCAATCTAACCCAATGGGTAATGTTGAAGACATTAACACGGCTAGAGTAAGTAACCTATCTGATGAAATTAAAGCGGGAGATGATGCGCTAAATAAGTTGAAGGTGCAAAACCTTGACTTTATTTTAGATATCCCACTGAAGGTTACAGTCGAGCTAGGACGTACTGAGGTCATGATTAAAGATCTTCTACAACTTGGTCAAGGTTCAGTGTTAGAACTAGATAAACTTGCTGGAGAGCCTCTTGAGATTCTCGTTAATGGCAAGCTAGTTGCTAAAGGCGAGGTTGTAGTTGTTAATGAGAAATTTGGTATTAGATTAACAGATATTATCAGTCCGATAGAAAGAATCGAAACACTTAAGTAATGGTAATGGAGCTAGGTATGAAGAAGATCTTAACAATTTTAACTATACTCTTTTCTGTGAGTTCGCTACAGGCTGGAGAGAATATTAAAGTAAAGAGCTTAAAGTACTCTGCTATTAATAACTCAACAGGAGAGATTTCAATTCAAATTGAAGGGAATCTTGAATCGGCTCCAGAGCTTACGATCAAAGATAGTATGATTCAAGTAGCGCTTAAAGATGCTGTTGTATGGCCAAAGATTGAGAAGAAAATAACTCTGAATAAGAACTTAGACTCAACTATTATGGCCTATCAGTTCAATAAAGAAGTTGCTAGGGTAAGAGCAATGCTTCCTTACTCTATTAAAGGTCTCGAAGACAGAGTAAGTATTACTATTAGTGGTGATAATATCAATCTTCAGTTCCCAAGAGTTATGAGTGCAGCTCCTGCATTTAAGAAGACCTCTGTCGCTAAGGCAAAGCAGAATATTGAACAATATGATGAAAGTTATTTAGATAAGCTTATAAAGGAAAAAGAGCAATCTAAAGCACCTATAAATAAACTTTCTGAAGTAGCTAAAGCGGCTCCAGTAATTGCAACTGACAAGGTCAATGTGGCCCTGTCTGGTATCGAAAAAGACTCTTTAAATGAGGGTAAGTCTTCGTTTTCACTCACTGGCTACATTGGCAAATTTGTTGCTTTTCTAGGTGTAGTACTTCTTCTCTTCTACGGAGTAGTGGCCTTAATGAAAAAGGGTGTTCTAAAGAAAGGAAAATTAGGATTCTTAAATAGCACTAAGGTAATAGAAGTCATCAATACAACATATGTTGGTCCAAAAAGAAGCTTGATGCTAGTGAAGGCCCATAAGCAAGTTTTCTTAGTTGCTAATACTGAAAAGGGGATGGAGTTCTTGTCAGAAGTAAACGATATTTCAGGATTAATTAAAGATGGTGAAAAATCTCTTTCGGGAAACAACTTTGACTCAGATTTAGGATCTGCAAACTTAATAGAAAAATCATTTAACTTAAAAGAAGATATTGAAAAAACTGCAGACCAAAATGTAGAGCTGAATACTGATGTAGTGAAAGATAGTGTTAAATTATCTCAGAAAATTAAAGAAAAAGTAAAAACACTTAAACCATTACAATAAGGTTGGGAAGAAGTTGGAAGCCCTTTTAAAGATGAAAAATATTATTAAACTTATCCTCGGATTTATGCTTCTTAATACAGAAGCATTTGCTCAATCATCAGGGGTTAATCTTCCTGGAATGGCAATAAACTTTGGTAACGGAACAAACTTAGTAGATACAATCCAAGTTTTAGTTCTGTTTACAGTTTTAACGATGGCACCGGCGATTCTAATTCTATGTACATGTTTTACAAGAATTATTGTCGTACTAAGTTTTATGAGGCAGGCCATCGGAACTCAAAGTATGCCACCTAATCAAGTTCTAATTGGTTTTGCACTTTTCTTATCAATCTTTGTTATGCAACCAACTGGTGAGCAAATTTATAAGAATGCTATTACACCTTATGTTGAAAAGAGAATCACTACAACAGTTGCTCTTGATAGAATTGAATTCTCTCTTCGCGGATTTATGACTAAGCAAGTGAGAAAGGCAGATATTGGTCTCTTTTATGATGTAACAGGAAGAAAAGCTCCTAACACAATTGCAGATGTTCCAATTCACTTTCTTATTCCTGCATTTATTATTTCGGAGTTAAAGACAGCTTTTCAAATAGGCTTTCTCTTATATATTCCATTTCTAATTCTAGATATGGTTGTCGCATCAGTATTAATGGCGATGGGGATGATGATGTTACCTCCTGTGGTTGTATCACTACCATTTAAGTTATTACTCTTTGTGTTAGTTGATGGTTGGCAGTTAGTAACGGGCTCAATACTGAGATCGTTTCATTAAGAAGAGGTAGAAAATGGGTTTTGATGGAATATCAGATATAACAAACCAAGCAGTCAAAATCGCTTTGATGATTTCTGCTCCTATGTTGGTCGGAGCACTCGTTATGGGTATTCTCGTATCAATCTTTCAAGCAGTAACTCAAATCAATGAGCAGACACTTTCTTTTATTCCAAAGATTTTGGTTATTGTTGGTGCATTAGTTATTTTTGCTCCATGGATGTCGGATACGCTTACAACTTTTACTAAGGAATTAATTATTAGTATTCCTCAGGTGGTAGCTGGTAGATGATAAATATTCAGGTTGTTGATATTCATTCAGTAATTGCATTTTGGTTATGTTTTACCAGATTTATTGCTGTAAGTTTTCAACTTCCTATTTTCGATAATGGAGCAGTTCCAAATATCGTTAAGATTTTAGCAACATTGGTTATTACTTATGCTTTCTTTCCGTTCTTAGAAGCGGAAATTCTAAAAGATGTTGTTCACTATGGAGTTGATGGGTTTTGGTATCTAACAATTTTTAATACAGTTGTAGGGTTACTTGTAGGATTCTTTGTGAAAATTATTATGAGTATCTATACTGCGGCAGGAGCTTTGATTACTCAACAAGTTGGTTTTGGAGCTGTTAGTTATTTCGATCCAACAAGTTCACAACAGATTGGTCCTTTTGAGCAATTAATTAAATGGACAGTTCTTATTATTATTTTATCTTCTGGAGCTTTGCTTCCAATGTTTAAAGGTTTGTATTCTTCATTTTTCTCGATCACAGCTCTTGATATGGGGAAGTTTGCAGCGAGCCCAGAGTTTTACTTAAGGTTATTTAAGAATATGTTTCTTTCTGCCTTAATGCTTTCATCTCCAATGATCTTTACGAATATGTTGATTATGACAATTCTTGGAATCATTGCGAGAACAGTTCCTCAGATGAATGTTATTATGGTGAGTTTCGCCGTAAATATAGGGTTAGGACTTTTAGTCTTTGTTGCAACCTCTCAAGAGTTTTTCCGTGTAGCAATTAAAATGTACACAGAGAACTTAGGAGATTGGTTTCAATTTATAATATAGGATAGTTGATGGCCGACGAAAACGACAGCGACGCAGAAAAAACGGAAGACCCTTCCGCGCATAGAATTGAAGAATTCAGAAAGCGTGGAGAGGTTGCTTCGTCAAAAGAATTAACGAGTGTGTTAGTTCTTGCTGCATCTTTGATGACGCTGGGACTTTCTATGGTCTATATGTATGAAGTTCTATCTGAATTTATAGAATGGTTATATAGACTTGATGTTGCCTCAGCTTATACAGAGAAGTCTATGAATACAATCGTTCATAAGCTCATAACTGTTTCTCTTAAGAGTGTAGCACCTATATTTTTAGTTACTCTTGCTATTGGAGTTACTGCAAATGTAGCTCAAGTAGGACTTCTTTTCTCACCTGAAGTCTTGGAGTGGAAGCCAGATAGAATTAACCCTCTACAAGGAGTGAAGAAACTCTTTTCAATGAAGTCTTTAGTAGAGGCAATAAAAGGTGTTTTGAAATTCATTTTTGTTTTAGGAATTGTTTATTATTTCCTTAAAGATGAAATGCATACATTTGGTGGCTTCTTTCATTTAGATTTTTTTCAGTCTTTTCTGTATGGAAAGGGATTTTTAATTAAACTTGGGTTTGCAATTGTCCTTGGACTCGTAGTTATTGCAATCGGTGATTTTGCTTATCAGAAATTCTCTTATAAGAAGAAATTGATGATGACAAAAGAAGAAGCTAAGCAAGAGCACAAGCAACAAGACGGTAATCCTGAGATTAAGCAAAGAATTAGAGCTGTTCAAAGAGAGATGTCACAAAGAAGAGTGATGAGTGAAGTTCCAAAGGCAGATGTCATTGTGACGAACCCGACTCACATTTCAATAGCTCTTAAATATGATCCAGAAACGATGGTTTCGCCTGAGGTTATTGCTAAGGGAGCCGATGTGTTGGCCCTTAAAATTAGAGAAATTGCAAAAGGTCACGATATCCCAATTGTAGAAAATGTGCCTCTAGCAAGAGGTTTATATAAAACTGTTAAGGAAGGGCAAGGAGTGCCTCGAAACCTTTATAAAGCAGTTGCTGAAGTTTTAGCATTTACTTATAAATTAAAAAGACAAAAGAAAGCGTTAAGCTAATAGGAAAAATCCATGGAAGGAAGTTTCATCGACAAATTTAAAGCACTAAGTAAGAACTCTGATCTTGTGGTTGCTGTAGGTTTATTGCTCATCTTAAGTGTAATGATCATACCTGTTCCTCCATTCTTATTGGACTTACTCTTTGCTCTGACTCTTTCTGGATCAGTCATTATTTTATTGATAGCAGTTTACTCTAAGAAAGCTTTAGACTTTTCAACTTTCCCTTCTGTTCTTCTTGTTTCAACTCTTTTTAGGCTTTCTCTAAACGTTGCCTCTACGAAGAATATTTTAATTCGTGGTGGAACTGATGGAGTTAGCGCTGCGGGTGAGATTATTCGTGCCTTTGGAGAGTTCGTTGTAGGTGGTAATTACGTTGTTGGTATAATTGTTTTTATCATTTTAGTTATTATTAACTTTATGGTTATTACTAAAGGTGCCGGTCGAGTTGCTGAAGTTGGTGCTAGGTTCACTTTAGATGCAATGCCTGGTAAGCAAATGGCCATTGATGCAGACTTAAATGCAGGTCTTATTGACGACACTATGGCGAAGAAACGTAGACAAGAAGTTGCTGAAGAAGCTGACTTCTACGGTTCTATGGATGGTGCTTCGAAGTTCGTAAGAGGGGATGCTATTGCAGGTATCTTAATTACATTTATCAACGTTCTAGCGGGTATCGCTATCGGTGTAATGCAGTACGATCTAAGTGCTGGAGATGCGGCTCAAGTATTTACTCTTTTAACTGTAGGAGATGGTCTTATCTCTCAAATTCCAGCACTAATAATTTCAACTGCCGCTGGTATTATAATCACGAGAAACACCTCAGAAGACTCATTAGGGTCACAGATTACTAATCAATTTAAAGTACACCCAAAGGCCTTATATATAGCAAGTGGGACCTTATTTATCTTTGCAGTAATACCTGGACTTCCAAAAGCTCCTTTTATGATGATTGGCTCTCTTCTTGCCTTTGTTGGTTGGAGAATGGAGAAAGGAAATGCTGAAGAAAAAATTGTTGCGGCAGCTCAGGCAAGTAGTGAAGAGAAGAAAGCAACACCAGATAGCCTTGAAGATCTATTAAATCTAGAACTTGTAGAGCTAGAGGTAGGTTATGGACTTGTTAGTCTTGTAGATGCCGAGCAAAACGGTGATCTCCTTGAAAGAATTACACATATTAGAAAACAATTCGCTTTAGACTGGGGCGTAATCATTCCTTCTGTTAGAATTAAAGACAACTTAGAGTTGAAGCCAGGAGGGTACAGCATTAAGGTCAAAGGAATTGAAGTGGCAAGTGGGGACTTAATGTCTGATCACTTTTTGGCCATGGATCCAGGTTCAGTTATTGAAAAAATTGATGGGGTTGAAACTGTTGAACCAGTTTTTGGACTACCAGCTGTTTGGATATCTGAAGATCAAAAAGACGATGCTCAATACAATGGTTATACAGTTGTAGATTTATCAACAGTTATGGCCACACATATTACAGAAGTTCTAAAAACTAATTTACATGAATTATTTGGAAGACAAGAGCTTGTAAGAGTTGTTGATAATTTTAAAGAGCAATATCCAAAAATTGTTTCAGATCTAATTCCTGAAATTCTACCTCTTGGTACAGTTTTAAAAGTAATGCAAAATCTTTTAAGAGAAGGGGTTTCGGTAAGAGATCTTAGAACGATTCTCGAAACACTTGCAGAATATGGAACTACAGTTAAGGACTCAGACTCTTTGACGGAATTTTCTAGGCAGTCACTTTATAGAACGATTACAGAGTCAATTAGAGGTGATCAAGGTGATGTTCCTCTCTTTACGCTCGATAGAAATATCGAAGAGAATATAGCGAATAATATAATTCAAACAGAGCAAGGGCAGCAGCTAAGTTTAGATCCAAAAATTACCCAGCATATTCTTGCTAGTCTTAATGAGAAAATTGAGGAAGCAACAAGTATGGGGGAGAAGATGGTTATCTTGTGTAGCCCTGTAATTAGAAATCATTTTAAAAAATTAACAGAGAAATTCATTCCGAACCTTGTTGTGATCAGTCACAATGAGTTGAGTTCGGAAGCTAATATTAGATCACTTGGTACGGTGAGGTTGTAGATGTATGTAAGAAAATTTGAAGCAGATTCTTTAGATGAGGCATTAAAAAACATTAAGTTGGAGCTAGGTCCAGATGCGATAATTCTAAAGACAATTACGAACAAGGGCCTTAAGGGTGCTTTCAAGAAAAAGAAAATTGAAATTACTGCTGCAATCAGTGAGAAGAATTATTCTAAGAAGGCGAAGGTTGATCATGTCTTAAATGATGGGCAAAAGAGTCAGTTCTATTCGAATAATTCAAGTTATGTTTCTAATATGATTGATGATTATGAAGAGAAATCTAGTCATAATTCAAGATCTACTGTCGCCAGTCCAAGTGGATCTGGAGGTTATGGAAAACTGGGTCTAAATAAGGCCGTAAATACAAATGAGAATCAAGTGGCAAAGAACTCTGACTTAGACGATTTCCTTTCAGACGCTGTTCATAAAGTTAAAGCTGTAACAAATAATATAGTTCACTCTACAAAGGTCAACATGGATAGCTTCTTCAATGACACTGAAGAAGATGAAGTAATGGAAGACGAAAACTTTGCGAATGAAATTCACATCGCATCTCAAGCTGAATACGACGTACCACGTAGTCAGGAAAGAAGAGAGAGAGTGGAGAATCGTAGTGAAGTTAACTATGACGATAGCGTTGTTGTTGAGCAGAGAAAGAAAATTGATGATCTTGAGAAGAAATTATTTGAACTTACAAAGAATGTTGAAAGACTAGATAAGAAAGAGCCAAATGGTATTTATGAATTAAGGGCAACTCTTAGAAGCTTAGATATTTCTGAGAAATATATTCATAATCTTGTTAAGAAGGCTATTTTTGAAATGAGTCGTGATGAGCTTGAAGACTCAGAAGTAGTCTTTGAATTTGCCCTTAGAGAAATGCTTGAATGTGTGAATACTGAAATGCCTCTTTTCTCATCTTCTAGTTCTGAAGAAGGTGTTGTCACAGTAGTTCTTTCTGAAACTTCTACAGGGCAAACCTCAATGGCCTATAAGATCGGCGCTTTAAAACCTGATTCGACTATTGTTAAGAGTAGTTTGAATGGTGCCCATAGCGAAGGGAAAGAATTTAGTAGAAAACTATTTGGTTTAAACGTTTCAGAAACAACAAATGTTGCAGAGACAGTTTCACTATGTAGAAAGACTATTGAAGAAGGTAAGTGCGCGTTTATTGATTATAAGAATAACTCTGATGATATCAATGAAACGAAGAAGTTTATCGATGGATTAAGAAGATCATTTGGCAAGGTGGAAGTATTGATCTCTCTTTCCGCAATTCATTCTGAAATCTATAATAGAAAAGTCGTTTCTAGATATAAAGGTCTTGCAAACGGGATTGTTATTTCAAATTTAGACCTATGTTTAAACTTTGGAGCGCTATTTAACATTTCTGAGGAAAATACTGACCTTCCTTTAAAGTTTTATGGAACAGGTGAAGTGGTTCCTGACGATTTAGAAGCAGCGACAGCAGAGAGATTATTAGCAGGTATTTTTCAGTTCTAGGAAGAAACTAACTTCGACATAGGATTTGTCAAAGTTAAAATATAGGAGACAGGATGTCGACAAAGAGCGCCGCTCAATGGCTTGTAGGCCATAACCGTTTTGAACAAAAGAAATCACCAGGTTCTATTAAAAAGAATTTTGGAAATGCAAAAACAATTTCTATCACTTCTGGAAAAGGGGGTGTTGGAAAGACGTCTATCTCATTAAAACTAGCAAAAATATTATCTGACAAAGGTTATAAAACTCTCGTTATCGACTGTGATTATAATCTTTCAAATACATCAGTAAAATTAGGCCTTCCTCTCACCGATAATTTCTACTCCCTGCTTTCTGCGCAGAAGTCTTTTGATGACTGTCTTGTGATGCATGAAGGGTATTACTTATTATCAGGCTGCAATGGAAGTATGGACTTATTAAATGAGTCTCTTAGTATTGAAAAATTCATAATAGATATATTAGTGAGTCATGAAAGTGAATTTGACTATATTCTCCTTGATAGCCCTGCAGGGATAGGTAAAGAGAATTTAACGTTGAATGCTTACAGCGATCATAGGTTTGTTGTTGTGACTCCTGATCGGTCATCTTTAACAGACTCGTACTCTTTGATGAAAATCTTGAGTAATAAGTACGGCGTAAGTGAAAATCACCTAATAGTGAATAAAACTTCCAGTGATAAGCAATATAAGAGGATTGTTAAAACTCTTGGAGATACTGTCGATAAATTCCTAAATACTAGGCTGAAAGTGCTTGGTGGAATTGATCGTAAAAATGTATCTGTAGATCAGTTTGATAAAGTCTTATTTGGTGGGGAAGATTTTGCCCTTCACCAGAATTTCATTAATATCGTTGAAATGTTCTCCGAAGAGAATGTTGGTACCTTGCTACCAATCTCTGAACATGGACAAGAGGTCCACCTAAACGTTTGCTAAGGAGTGCATGAATGTCTTCAATCTCTAAGAAGTTAAAAAATTTAAAAGACTATAGATCAACAGTTGATCCAAAAGTGAAAGATGAAATTATCATCGAATACGCTCCACTTATTAAGTATATTGCTCAGAGAATTGCTTCAAGACTTCCTTCTAATGTTGAATTAGATGATTTAATTTCTTGTGGTGTAATTGGTTTGATGGATGCTATTGAGAAGTTCGATCCAAGTAGAGATAATAAATTTAAGACATATGCTGAATTTAGAATTAGAGGCTCAATTCTTGATGAGTTAAGAGCGCAGGATTGGGTTCCAAGGTCTGTTAGAGAGAAAGCAAAGCTTGTTGAAAGAGCTTATGCTAAGATTGAAGCAGCTGAAGGAAGACCGGCTACAGACGAAGAGATGTGTGAAGAGCTTGGAGTTAACCAAGAGGAATTCTACGACTTGCTCAATAAGGCAAAGTCCGTTTCAGTTCTAAATATTGATGATTCTGCATCTTTTAATAAAGGTGATAAAAGACTCATCGCTGGTATTGAAGATAATAGAAATAGTAATCCTTTTAATGCTGTTGCAAATAAAGGGTCTAGAGATAAGATTAAAGAGGGGATTGCTCAACTTCCTGAGAAGCAGAGACTTGTTCTATCTTTATATTATTATGAAGATTTAAACCTAAAGGAAATTGGACAAGTTTTAAATGTAACTGAATCCAGAGTTTCTCAACTTCATACACAAGCAATTATGAAGCTAAAAGTTAAACTAAAGACAACTTTCGACTCACCTGAGGATATGGCGAGCTAGAAAGAATTGTTGGAGAACTATGGCGAATAATGTAACTAAAGAATTTGAACAGGGGATGCAAACGCTTGAAGATATTCAGGCCCTCTCAGACTTTAGTCTTTCGCCATTAGTAGATAGAGCGGCCTTTCATTTTTCTGAAATTCATCGGAAGGCCGAGTTTTCATTTGAGAACTTAAATTCATTCAGCAAAATTCAAAGTTTCTTAGAAAAAACAATCGATAATTTACTTACTCACTATATTTTGAGAGATGCAGTCACACATCAAGTACTTCTTCAAAAAAAGTATGATGATATGTCGCTTGAAAGTTGGAATAAATTATTGGAAGTTCTTCCAACCAGTTTGCAGATATTAAGTATTTTTAAATTTGTTGGTACGCAGAATATTCAAGTTTCTAAAGAGGGAATCAACGTTCGCGGTTTAATTAAAACTGATGAATCAATTACAAGGTTTAGGGAAGTTGTTTATAGAGCTTCTCGTAAATTACTTGAGCATAAAACTATACTTACTTATAAAATTGAAGAACTAGAAGACGAGAGAATCTGTTGGCTAGAGCTAAGTGTTGACATGGAACATAGTGAGAAGTTGAGCTATAATGTCGACTTTTTGGAAACACTAGGAATGAAGCTAGGTTTTTCAAGTATTTTTAGTAAGTATAGAATAAGTAAGGAAGATGCTTTTGAACTTCCACGGCATTTAATAATTGAGATAACATCTAATTTAGAAATTAGAAAATATTATAGAGTACCTGATCACTACACTAGGGATTTAGATAGTAAAGAAATGTTGCACTTTTCCTTTTTATTTCGTCCCGTTTCGATCATAATACCTAAGACAGGCTTTCTAGAGAGAAGGCCTACCAACGCAAATTTTGAAGACACAGGAAGTGGCTTAGGACAACAGGAAGTTAAAAATCAGATAAATTCTAATTATAGATATATCGATTTCTTCTCCCTGATAAATCAATCTTAGCTGCTCAATTGAATGTAACTTTTTTATTCTTTTGAGGTGAGTAAATGAATGTCAGATTCGGCAGATCTCTACAAACGTATTACGCAGTAACTTTTTTCGCTCTAATTTCTATTGTGGGTTATGGGATATTTTATTTTTGGAATTATGGTCCAGTAAATATCAATAACGTTTCAACAGTTTTTGAAGCAACTCTTCAATTAGACGAGTTTAAGAAGAGAGATGATATTAAATCTATTTGGTCTCAAGTAGATAATGATAGAGTCAGAGACGCTGTAACATCTATGGACGAAGTTCAGTCTTATACAAAGAGGCTAAATTCAATTTCTTCAATCGACAGTTACGATAAGTTAGAAACTTCTCTGCAAAAATCTAAAAAGTCTTTAAATGCTCTAATTTCATTTTCGGAAGTTTCGACAATTGTAAATGTTCTCCACAATAAGGTCTCAAACTTTGAAGCCTTTGTTGAAGCGAATAGTTGGAGAACTCTGACAAGAGTTTCTAAGAGAATTAACGCAAAAATCAAACCGAGTAGAACCAGAGGCCCGGGTTACTATACTTATTCTAAGCTTCATAGGCTTTGGTCTAGTGTTCAGGATGATGTGATTCTAATGGAAAGAGTTACAGAGGGATCTGTTCTTTCGAGAGAAGATAAGAACTTAATTCTCACTAAAACAAAGACCTTGAAAACTGAAATTACGATGTTAGAAAATTACTTGAAAGAGTTTAAGAATTTTAGAACAGACTTTGCTGAGACTGAAGTAAATTTTAAATTATGGCTTAAAAATATAGAACCAGAAATAAGTTTAAAGAAAATTCAATTTGAAAGAAATTCTCAGAATATGCTCTTTTCCTTAATTGGACTTGTTGTTGTTATGTTTGCAATGGGGCTTATTGGTTTCTTTATGTATAAGAAGAGTGAGAGATCTAATAAAGATGAAGTTGAAAAAATTGTTATCCATGCAATTAAAGAGGGTGTTCTCCCTACTGAAACTAGCTTTGATCAATCACTTTCAATGAAAACGAGAGAAGAATTTGATAAGTATAGAGAATATATTCATAAGAGAATGAGTTTTGGATCTATCTTTCAAGATGCGATGCCTTTTTCATCTCTGCTTCTTGACTCAAACTTAAATCTTGTCTGGGCCAATGGTTTATTCTATGAGCATTGGGGATTGTCTGAATATAAGAACTCTGATGATAATGTTACATGGGACTTTTTACAGAGATTTACTAATCTAGGTGAAAACGATCCTGTGATTACGGCTGTAAAAGATGATGTTGCAGGAATTTATAATATTCAAGTAAAAACAAAACAAGATGAAGAGTCTCTTCCTTTTGAAATGTATGTCTCTCCTGTTGAGTATGCCAATCAAAGAAGAATTATGATTTCATTCTATCCTTTGAGATCTATTGAGGAAACTTTATCAAATCAATCGAAGTCTTTGGTTGGTCCTGTTGCAAGAACTTTGGAAGCGCTTACTTCTGGAACATTTAATGGGGAATTTAAAGAGAGAACTGAAAAAGATTTTGATATTGCAGGAATCACTGAGGTTTGGAGTAAGTTTCAGAAGTATCATGATTTTGTAACAGGTCAAAAGAATGGACTATTGCAAGAGATTGAAAGACTTGAAAATGATTTATTTGATCAATACAAATTAGTTAACGATATTCAAACGACTCTTAATGAAAATACTGAAATTCAAAAAGTTGCGATTTCAAAATTTAAAGATACGAAATCTAGTATTATAGGGATCGTCGAACTTAGAAATGAAATGGAAACTCTCTATCAAAATACTGTCGCAACTTCAAAAGGGTTGTTTCAAGATGAGGTAACACTTCTTTCTCAGTCTCAAAAAATTGCTGAGACTCTCGTTGATCAGAATAAAGCATTAGAGAACGTAGATAAGGTTAGAAAAGAATATAAATCCCTAAAGAGTAATGTTGATCAATTCAGAGGTCGTATGATGCAACTTCTAGATCAATCTCTAATTTTTCAAAAGACTGATTCTGCCAGTTACAAAGTAGAGCAGAGTTTATCAAAGATAAAGAATGAAGTTAAGGCCTTTGAAAAAGTACTTACCGACTTCTCTAAGGTTTCAACAGCATTAGATGTTAACCTTTCAAAAGTTCAGCTTATCATGCAACAATCTGAGATTCCAAACTTCTCTCAACTTCAATTTAGAATGGAAGAGGCAAGGGACTTGATTGAGTCAGATATGTTCAATGTGAGTAGACTTTCAAGAACAGGACAGACAAAAGATGATGAAATGATTTCTTCAATGAAAGGATTATTTCAAGCATTTAAAGAAGGTTTCTTAAAATTAACTGAGTCTATCGAGTTATCAACAACAAATGCAGCTTTAGAAGTAGATGTTGAACTAGAGGAAGATCTTCCCGCTCCGTATAAGCCTGAAGCATCAGCATAGTTTTAATTTGAGGAAAATAGTGAATAAAATCTCTACTCTCTTACTACTCTGCCTTCTAACATCATGTGCGACAGATATTGACTTTCATATTCCCCTCAATAGATTTGAGGGGCCAGAGACAAATGGCGGCTTCTTGAAAGGAGATGTCGGAATAAAGTATGGGAGATCACATAAGGTTACAACTGCTGAAGTTGTGGAGTATATGTTTCCTTCTATTTTTGATCCTACTGTATCAAGTGATGCTGCAATAGAGGCAAGTGGTCATCTTAGCTCAAATTTTTCACTTGGGCTCCATAAGAGATTTGATTTTGTTTTTAAAAGTTATGGAGATGGTGCAGATGTATGGGGAGTTAAGTTTCAATTTCTTGGAGAAAGTGCAGCGGAAGAGAAAGAGGGATGGAAGGGCTCTATTCAGGCAACTAAAGGAAGTATGAATGAAGATGAAGGAAGTTTAAATGTCTCTCTCGCCTCAGGAGGCTCCCGAAATTACAATGGAAGAATTGAACTTGAAACATACGATTTGTCTTTAAATTTTGGATATAGATTTAATAAATATTTAATTACTTATTTAAATAGTATCTATAGTTACTATGATACTACTTCAACGTTAACTTCTAATACTTTCACGACAATTAATGTTCTAGGTGTTGCTAGAACTTATGGTGGTTTACTTGGCCTGAAGTTTGGTCAGATGGGACAACATGTAAGCTTCACTCTTGAAACAGGTCTAATGCATACGTCCTGGGAAGGATCTTTAAGTGAAACAACTATCCCTATTGGATTTGGCGTGGATTTTAATTGGTAATTAATTCTCTGTTAAAATAGTAACAAGTGCCTCAAATTCATTTTCAAGATTTTCTAAAGTTGAACTATTTTTAATACAAAAATCACTAAGTTCCTTTTTCTTATCTATTGGAAGCTGATTTTCTAGAATTTTTTCAGCGAGCTCTCTTGATGAGTTATCTCTTCTTATTATTCTCTCTATTTGAACTTCTCTCTTGGTATACACGCAAATGGTTAAATCAAATAGACCTTGCATATTCTTTTCAAAAAGTAGGGGAACATCATAAATTAAAAGTTCTGGCGTTTTTATTTTTTCAAATTGTTCTTTAAAGACAATTGGGAGCCTTTGATAAATGAACTTTTCTAATTCTTCTTTATTTTCTTTTTTAGAGAAAGCTATTTCACGAAGTAGCTTAAAGTTAATCTCTCCCTTTGAAACTACTTGTGGAAAATGTGACGTTATAAAATTGATAGTTGTCTGTTCTTGGTAAACTGCCTTGACTAACTTATCGGCACAGATGACATTGATTCCTTTTTCTTGGAAGAGGTTGGAGACGGAACTCTTTCCCGTTGCAATTCCTCCTGTTAGACCAATGACTGGGCAAGGAACTTGATAAAGTCTTTGTTCTTTTGTCTTAGTGACAAAAATCTCTTTTAGCTTCACAGGTATCCTTTTTCTTTCTTCTTGGCCTTATCCCAATAGACATCCATTTCAGTTTGATTCATATCGCTGACTTTCTTTGAATCTTCTTTAATGAGAGACTCCATACTATTGAAGCGATTGATAAATTTCTTATTTGCCTCTCTTAAAGCGTCTTCAGGGTCAATTTCTAAATGTCTTGCAAGTTGCGCTGCTGAGAATAGGAAATCGCCAAGCTCTTCTTTAATTCTTTCATGACTGAGCTTACTTGCTGCTAGTTCTTCTTTTAGTTCTTGCCATTCTTCTTCGACTTTATACATAACTTGATTGGCATTCTCCCAATCGAAGTTTATCTTATTTGTTTTCTTACCAATTTTATTGGCACTAAATAGAGCTGGAAAATGTAAGTAGCTTTCATCGAAGTACTTCTTGTCTTTGGAATTGGATTCTTCAGATTTAATTTTTTCCCAGTTGGACTTAACTTCTTCATCATTTTGTGCGAGAGAAGGATCTTCAAAAACATGAGGATGTCTTCTAATCATTTTCTCGGCCAAAACTTTAGAGACTGATTCAATATCAAACTTGCCGGATTGCTTCGCTATGACGCAGTGGAGAACAACTTGTAATAGTACATCTCCAATTTCTTCTTCCATTGCCTCATAGTCTTCCATTTCTGTTGCATGGATAAATTCATAAGACTCTTCTGTCAGAAACTTTAGTAGGGATTGATGAGTTTGTTTTAGGTCCCATGGACAGCCTCCATCTGGATCTCTAAGCTTAGAGATGACTTCGACCATTTTTTCAAAATTTGGGTAACTCATGATGACTCCATGATTTTAATTAGCTACTATAGGTTATCACTTAAATAATGAATATATAATGAAAAATAAAACCATTGAAGCTGAAAACTTCGCCATTTACATTTCTGACTCAACCGAATCAAATGATTTGGATAACTCTACTTTAATAAAGTACCTAAATGAGACAGTAAGTGTTCTCTTTAAATTTATTCAAGGAGTTGATTTAGATGGAAGGGTGAAGAATTGTGAGAATTTTGAAGTTGATTTAAGTCTTTGTAACGAAGAAGAGATTCAAGCTTTAAATTTAGAACACAGAGACAAGGATAAAGTCACAGATGTTCTCTCCTTTCCTGGTTACGATAGCCTCAGGGCCGGAGCAGAAGATCTCTTTATTTTTGAAGAGAATATTCACTTTGGTGATATTGTCATCTGCCGCGAAGTTTGTGAAAGGCAGGGCAAAGAATTTGAAATAACTTATGAACAAGAGCTAGTTCATCTCTTTGTTCACGGTTTTCTTCACTTATGTGGCTATGACCACGAAATTTCAGATGAAGAAGACAAGATACACTTTTCTTTAGAAGAGAAGATAGTAAAAGAAATTTATGAAAACATGGGATTAGATAATGGAAGAGTCTATTAAGATAAGTTTAAATGAAAAAGTTTCTGCTCTCAAAGGTTACGATCAGAAGCTAGAAAATTTACGGAGGTCACTTTGAGGTAGAGAAGAAAGAAGCTCGCCTTAGTGAAATATCTGATATGGAAGCAATGGAAGGCTTCTGGGACGACTCAGATAATGCTGCCAAAATTCAAAAAGAAAAGTCTGTCCTCGCAGATGTTGTAGATACCTATAATACGTTAAAAGAATTATTTGATGAATTTGAAGTGCTCGTTGAGTTTGCAAACTCTGAAGATGATGAAGAATCGGCCAAAGAGGCCCTTGAGAGTTATACAAACTTTCTAAAACAATTTAATTCCGCAGAACTTAAAGTTCTTCTTTCCGGTGAAGTCGATCCAAATAATGCTATAGTTTCTATTAACGCAGGAGCTGGAGGAACAGAGTCTTGTGATTGGGCCAGTATGCTTTTTAGAATGGTTAATCGCTGGGCGGAGTCTAAAGGTTTTAAAGTTCAAGTTTTAGATGTTCAAGACGGTGATAGTGCTGGGATAAAGTCAGCGACAATGACGATTACAGGTAACTATGCTTATGGCTATCTAAAGTCTGAAATTGGAGTGCATCGATTAGTTCGCATTTCTCCATTTGATTCTGCTAGTAGAAGGCATACATCATTCTCTTCAATCTTTGTTTCTCCTGAAATTGATGACAATATTGAAATTGAAATCCTAGATAAAGATTTAAAAATCGATGTTTACCGCTCGGGTGGAGCAGGTGGACAGTCAGTAAATACCACTGACTCTGCTGTAAGGATGACACACTTGCCGACTAATACGGTTGTGACCTGTCAGAATGAAAGAAGTCAGCTGCAAAATAAAATTCAGGCCATGAAAGTTCTTCGCTCAAGACTATATGAATTAGAGATGGAAAAGAGACGAGCTGAAAATGCTGAAACAGAGGCCAATAAGCAAGAGATAGGATGGGGGGCCCAGATTAGATCTTACGTTCTTCACCCTTATAAACTTGTAAAAGACGCTAGAACAAGTTTTGAGTCTGGTAACGCTGAGAAAGTTTTAGATGGAGACCTTGATGGTTTCATGGATGCTTTCTTACGATGGTCAGTAAGTACAAAAATAGAAGCGGAGAAATCTTAGTTGTTTCAATCTACACTTTTAAAACTATTCTTAAGTGATAAGGGAACGAGAAGATTTGCTGTTGGTGTAATCTTCGGTTTTGCTTTTTCCATCGCTGTTATTCTTGGAAATATAGGAATAATGGATGGTTTTGAAAGCTCGCTTCGAATTGGCCTTAAGAAATCAAATGGAGATTTAACTATTCATTCTCGCTATGGCTTCTTTGATTTTGAAAGCTATCTGAAACATGAATTAGAAATTGCCAATATAAATACTTTCTCGAGCATTGTTCAGACGGAAGGCTTTATCATTAAGAATGAAGTATCTAAAGGTGTGATGATAAAAGGGATTGAAGAATCCTCGTATAAGAAAGTTACAGGACTTGATTTAAAACTTAAGAACGATGAAGTTATTCTAGGTAGTGAGCTAGCCAAGTTTTTAAAAGTGAGTATTGGCGACCCAATTGTTTTGGCCTTCGCTAATGGTAACTCTCAGGTTTCAGGACTACCTTCTCTTAAGAGATATCATGTCTCTGGATTTGTCGAACATGGAATTTATCAAAGAGACCTTAGAACTCTTTATATAAAGAAAAGCGTTTTGCAAAAGGATCTTGATGTTGAAAATAGAGTTAATTTAATCTCTTTAAATATTAGCGACAATCAAGATGAATTCTTAAGTAATCCTGTTGATTATTCATTAAAAATAGAAAAAGTGATCGATGGCTTTAAAGGATCAATCGGTCGTTCTTATATCGTTAAACCATATTGGAAAGAATTTTCTACGCTGATTACAGCAGTGAAAGAAGAGAAATTCTTTATCAGTATTATTCTTCAAATTATTGTTGTGATTTCCATCTTTAATGTCTTGGCATTTGTGGTTTTCTTAAATGAGAAGAGGTCGAGAGAACTCTTTCTTTTTAAAGCTCTTGGTATGAGTCAGAAGAAAGTAAGACAAGGGTGGATGTATCTAATGTCGATCATTTGGATTGCATCTTGCTTTCTTGCAGCAGCTTTTGTTCAAGTATTTAACTGGGGTCTTGTGAACTTGCCTTACTTTAAATTGCCTGGAGATGTGTACACTCTTGGAAGTTTATCTATAAACTTGGATTTATTTGATTATTCAATTGTTTTTTTCATATCGTATCTTTGGTTATTTTTAATTTCTTGGTTTGCACTTCTAGTAATGAGTAAGAAGTCAGTCCTAACTGGACTTAGAAAGGAGTTCGCTTAATGTCTTTTGTAACAGTTAAGAATGTCACAAAAACTTTTGCTAAGGCACATGCATTGAATGGCGTCGATGTCGATTTTGAAGCTGGTGAGCAATATGTAATAAGAGGCGCTTCAGGATCTGGGAAGTCGACTCTTCTCTACCTTATTGGAGGATTAGATAGAGGAAGTTCTGGAGAAATTTCTGTCGGAGGAAAAAATCTCTTTGCTCTTGGTGATGAGTCTCTTGCTCTCTATCGAAATAATTTTGTTGGATTCATTTTTCAATTTCACTTTCTTCTTCCTTCAATGAATTGTATGGATAATATTTTACTCCCTGCTAAGATTGGGGGCAAAGATAGTGAGAAAGCAAAAGAGCTCTCTCTAAAACTGGCCGAACACCTAAAAGTCACACATTGCTTAAATAAGTATCCTTATGAGCTCTCTGGCGGAGAGCAGCAGAGAATAAATATTATTCGCGCTCTCTCCCTTAGACCTAACCTTCTTCTTTGTGATGAGCCGACAGGGAATTTAGATTCGGAAAACTCACTGATTGTGACAAAGCTGTTAAAGTCCTTGGCTAAAGAGTTTAACGCCACGCTCATCGTTGTGACTCATGATGAAAGCGTTGCAGAACATTTTGAAAAGAAGCTTGTAATGAGTGATGGCTGCATTGTGTCCAAATAAAACTCCCTGTTTTTGATACGTCCCGTTATAAATGGGGGTAAATTCTTTTTGTAAGATCGTGAGAATATTGATAATTTTCTATACTAGAGTTTTTTAATCCAGTTGTATTTGGAGAATGGATGTCTCAAAATTTTTTTGACACGGAGAAGCTGATGCCACGTCATACACTTGTCAGTTTTCTGGTCTTATTTATATTATTTCTTAGTACTAATGTTTTCGCCATAGATGACATTGGTCCTAAGAAAAACCTTTTTAAAATCGATGAAATTCAAATTGAAGGAATAAAGAAGGTTGAAAAAGAGGCCATCCTTGAGAGAATTCATTCTCGTAAAGGAATGATGCTAGATAACTATCTTCTGCGAAAAGATATTCAACGTGTTTATAGTTTAAAGTACTTTGACTGGGTAGAGTCTCATCATAGAAAGGTTAAGGGAAGAGATATCCTTATCTTTAAGGTGAAAGAGAAGCCTATCGTTACTAAAATTATTTTTGAAGGTAACGACGAAATTGATGAAGATGATCTTACTTCACAGCTAAAGACAAAAGAATTTTCAATTCTAGATGTTAATACAATTAAGCTTGATCTTGCAGCACTTCAAAAATTCTATGAAGAAAAAGGCTTCTATCTTGCTTCAGTAGATTATGAACTTAGAAATAGAAACGCTGAGAATTTAGATCTTGTTTTCAAAATACGAGAATATGAAAAAGTCCTTGTTAAGAAAATTTCTTTCTTTGGAAATAAGGCTTTCTCTGATGATGAAATAAAAGGAATCATGGAGACTAGAGAAGAGAGCTTATTCTCTTTCATGTCAGGTTCTGGAAACTTTAAAGAGTTTAATTTCAATATTGATATTGAAAGAATTAAAGATTTTTATAAGACCAAAGGTTACCTTCTTGTAAACGTTGGAACTCCTGATATTACAGTGTCGGAAGACAGAAAGTGGGTCTTCATATCAGTTAAAGTAAATGAGGGACCACTCTTCACTGTTAGAGATATTACTTTCCAAGGGGAAGTTCTCTTTGCAGACGATGAGCTTCATACGAAACTTCAATTAAAGTCAGATGAGACTTATTCGGAAGCGCTCCTAAGACAAGATGTTCAGATGTTAACTGAAATGTATCAGGATAAGGGTTATGCCTTTGCAAACGTTCTTAGAACGCTTCATCCAGTGCCTGGGGAAAATAAGGTTGATGTGGAATTTTCTTTTGAGAAAGGGAAGATTGCTTATTTTGGAAAGATTATTGTTAAAGGAAATACAAAGACGAGAGATAAGGTTATTCGTAGAGAGCTCAAAATTCACGAAGGAACTATGTTCTCTGGTTCAAGCCTTAGAGAGTCTAAAGAAAACGTAAATCGTCTAGGTTTCTTTGAACCTGGAAGTGTTGTCTTTAATACAGTTTCTCCACAAGGTCGAGATGATGTCCTAGATGTTGAGATTCAAGTTAAAGAGAGAAATACGGGACAAATCTCATTAGGTGCAGGTTACTCAACAGCAACAGGAGCTTTTTTACAGGCTTCAATAGCGCAGAATAACTTTAGAGGGCTTGGGCAAAACTTATCGTTCTCTCTAAACATTGCTGACAGTAATAAGACTTTCAACGTTGGCTTTACTGAGCCGTATCTCTTCGATACGAAGTGGACAGCTGGTGGAGATATTTTCGTTACAAGTAACTCTCAGTCGACTTCATATGACTACAAGAGGAAAGGTTTTGATATAAGAGTAGGGTATCCTATTTTTGATTATACGAGACTCTTCGTGACTTATAAATTTGAAGACACTCAGCTTGAGAATGTCGTTGACCCTACAGTTGATCCTGAAACTGAAAATGGTCTCGCCTCGTCTGTTAAAACAACAATCCTTAGAGATAAGAGGGACAATAGAATGGAGCCTACTAAAGGTTACTATCTTTCTCTTTCTGCTGAGTATGCTGGAGTTGGTGGCGAAAAGAGATGGTTTAGAAATGAATTCGATGGAAGATTATTTCATAGAGTTGTGGGAGACTTAATTTTTAGATCAAGAGTTTACGCAGGTAAGATTGAAAGAGACGGAAGAGCTATTCCTAGAACTGAAAAGTATACTTTAGGTGGATCTCGAAATCTTAGAGGTTATTCATATGAAGATATTGGCCCTAAGAAAACCGTTAATGCGACTATAGATGGTGTAAATAGAGATTATACATTTAACTCGGGATCACTATTTTCAGCTTATACACAAATCGAATTTGAGCATCCTCTAGCAAGAGAAGCAGGACTTAAGTGGGTTCTTTTCTTTGACGCAGGTGATGCCTCGAATCTTGATCAATTTGATCTGAAAATGGATTATGGTTTTGGATTTAGATGGTTCTCTCCAATCGGTGTACTTAGGTTCGAGTTTGGATATCCTTTAGGGGATGATGAACAAGCTGGTAGCCAATTCCATTTTGATATAGGACAATTATTTTAATTAAGTATAACTTTTAAGGAGTTTTCAATGAAGAAAATATTAATTTTAGCAGCAGCAATGATGATGTCTGCCCAAACAATGGCAATTGTTGTTGGAAAGGTTGATGTGCAAAAAGTTATTCTTTCAGTTAATGAAGGAAAGAAAATTAAAGAAACACTAAAGAAGACTTTTGATGAGAAACAAAAAATCTTAAAGAAAGAAGAAGATAAGATTAGAAAAATGCAAGAAGACTTCAAAAAGCAAAGTCTTGTAATGAATGAAAAAGCAAAAGAAACGAAGCAGAGAGAAATTCAAGAAAATATCATTAAGCTTCAACAGAAAACAGCAGGATACCAAAGAGAGATTCAAGAGCTAGAGCAAAAGCATAAGAAGCCACTCTTTGAAAAAATCAAAGATGTTATCAATACTGTTTCTAAGGGAGCAGGAGTTGATATCACTATTGAGTCGGCCACTGCACCAATCATTTATGCTAAGTCTGAGAAAGATTTAACTAATGATGTTATTGCTGCTTACAATAAGAAGCATAAGTAGATTCAAATAAGTTCTAATAGCAAATAATTTAAGGGAACAAGGTCAATTTGGCATTGTTCCCTTTCTTAGTATAAGGGGGGACTGTGTTTTCTCTAGTCGATTTAAAAGAGTTTGATTCGTCATTAGAAGTCATTAATGGTGATGTAAATTTAAAATTCAAAAGTATTACAGATAGTCGAGAGCTTCGCAAAGACTGCCTCTTATTTTTAAAGAATAGGAAACATTTACTGAAATTAAAAGAGTCTCTTACTGCTAAGAAGGACTTAGGCGCCTTAATTGTTGAAAAGAAGTTATTCGAAAATCTTGAAGCAGAAGATTTAACTTCTCTAAAAGATAGTTTCTCACTAATTGCAACGTGCCTAGATGCTTCTATTTCCATGTCCTTTTTATCTAAACCATTTTGGGACTCTAAGTTCTTGCCATTAAATGAAGTTGTTGATGGAAGACAGATGGGCTCAGGAAGTGTTCATCCAACAGCATGGATCGCTCAAGGAGTCTTTATTGCTGAGGATGTTGTCATCGGTGAAGGAGTGAAAATTCACTCGGGAGCACGAATCCTTTCTGGTTGTGTGATCGGTGATAATTGCGAAATCTTTCCAAATGTTGTTCTCTATCCATTTACGAGTCTTGGAAAGAATTGTCGCATCCATGGTGGAACAGTTATTGGAGCCGATGGGTTTGGCTATAACTTTCATCAAGGTAAGCACTTAAAGGTTTGGCATATTGGTGATGTAAATATTGGCGACGATGTTGAAATCGGAGCGAATAGCTGTGTTGATAGAGGAACATTCTCCGCTACAAATATTGGTAGTGGAACAAAAATAGATAATCACGTACAAGTTGGGCATAATGTTCAGCTTGGCGTGGGAGTTATTATCTGTGGTCATGTGGCCATTGGTGGAAGTGCCGTTCTCGGAGACTTCTGTGTCATGGGTGGTAAGGCAGCTATGGGAGACAACTTTACCTTAGGTAAAGGTGTACAAGTTGCTGGAGGCGGAATGGTGAACTGTGATTGGCCAGATGGTGCAATCGTAGGAGGTCACCCTGCTAGACCTGTGAAGGAGTGGATGAAAGGCCTTGCCTTTGTTCGTAAAGAATCTTTAAAAAAGTGAGAGAAGAATGAAAGTATCAAATGAATTAGTATTAAAGTTTTTACCACACAGAGATCCATTCCTCTTCGTGGACACAGTCCAAGACGTTATTGCTCCTAGAGAGCTGGCCACAGGAGAGTTACTTCCGCTGAAGGAACTTGTGGGGACTAAAGTGATCGCTAACTTTCATATGAGAGAAGATCATCCAATTTTTGCAGGACATTTTCCTGGAAACCCTATTTTCCCTGGTGTTGCACAGGTTGAAATGATGGCGCAAGCTTCAAGTTTTATCTATGTTCACGCTTATGAAAATCCTTATATTCAAAATATGGATGTTGCTCTGGTATCCATTAGTAACGCTAAGTTTAGAAAGCCAGTTTTTCCTGGGATGGACTTAGTTATAGAAACTGAGTGTGCAAAAGTGAGAGGGCCAATGGTTGAAAGTCATTGCCGACTACTTCACGATGGGCAGCTCGTATCTGAGTGCACAGTAATGGCCTCGGTGAAAATGTAGGAGAAGTTATGGAAAACTTAATTCATGAAACAGCAATTATTTCATCAAGTGCTAAGATTGGTAAGAATGTTTCTATTGGGGCATATTCTGTAATTGGTGACAATGTAACGATAGGGGATGATACAAAGGTTCATCACCATGTAACGATAGTGGGTCATACAACTATTGGAAAGAATAATCACTTCTTTCAATACTGCTCTATTGGAGAGGCGCCACAAGATCTCTCATATAAAGGAGAGCCTACAAGAGTTGTTATCGGCGATAATAATGTCTTTAGAGAATTCAACTCAGTCCATAGAGGAACATTAAAAGATAGAGAGGAGACTACAATTGGTAGTGATAACTTCTTTATGTCTTATGTTCATTTAGGTCACGATGTAGTTTTTGGAAGTAATTGTATAATTGCAAACTCTACTAACTTTGCTGGTCACGTAAAAGTAGGCAGTAGAGTAATCATTGGTGGTGGAACAAATATTTCTCAATTCGTCTCCTTGGGACGTGGGGCTTATATTGGTGGAGCTTCCGCAATTGATAGAGATGTTCCAATCTTTGCAACTGCCTATGGTAATAGATGTAAGTTAAAAGGAATCAATATTATTGGTCTTAGAAGACAGGGCTATGAGAAGAAAGATATTTCAGAACTTGTAGACTTCTACAGAACGATGGAATCTTCTCCTTTATCACCTAGAGCATTTGTAGATCATCCAGAGCTTATTGAAGAGTTCTCTGGTAATCCACTTATTGATGAAATGTGTGATGGGATAAGAAAGAGTGAAATTGGTATAGCACCATTTATTTAATGGAGATATTTTGAAGAAATTAAAAGTTGCAGTTGTTGGTTTTGGTCACCTCGGAAGATGGCATGCTGATAAAGTCGAGGCTTTAGAGGCAAGTGAACTAACTTACATTGTAGAGCCTTTTGAGTTTGCCCAAGCCAAGGCCAAGGAAGCTCACCCTAAGAGTACAGTTACTGGAGAGGTTAGTGATATTCTTGGAAAAGTAGATGCTGCTATTGTTGTAACTCCAACATCTTTTCATTTTGAAGTTGTTAAAGAATTACTATTAAACGATATACATGTTTTCTGCGAAAAACCTATGACATCGACTACGGAGCAAGCTCTTGAGATAGGTGAAATTCTAAAAGAGAAAAAACTTATCTTTCAAGTTGGCCATAGCGAAAGGTGCCATCAGATTTGGGAGAGAAGAGACGAATTCTCTGAGTATTTTGAAAAGGCTCCGACAGCAAGGTTGAACAGAGTCGCTGCGTTCAAAGGAAGAGCGACCGATGTTGATGTGGTTCAAGACTTGATGATTCACGATATAGATCTCTTGTTATATTTATTTAGAGAGAAGCCGATTTCTTTAAGCTCAAAAGGCTATAAAGTAAGAACAGATAAATGGGATCATGTTAGTACTGATTTTAAATTTAAAAGTGGACTTAAGGCCAATATCACTGTCAGCCGAAATCATGTTAAAGAGATGAGAAATTTAGAAGTGACAAATGAATGTGGAACTCTATTCTTTGACCTCTTTGAGAATAAGCTTCTTGTAGGATCGGGCAAGGCCACTGAAGAGTTTGTACAAGAAATACCTTATGAGAGAAGGGATCATCTTCTTATAGAGCAAGATAAGTTCTATAGATCTATTTTAAATGGAGAAGAAGTATTTGTTAATTATCAGGATGGTTTTAATGCTGTTGAGATAATAGATAAAGTTCTCCTTAGTTTAGATAATGGTGAGGAGATCTCCTTATAATGAAAAATTGCCTAATAATTGCAGGAGAAAAATCAGGAGAAGAGCACGCTCTAAGCTTTTTGAAAAGTTTGAAAGATTCTTGTCCTGACTGTAGTTTTTGGGGAGTCGGCGGAGATGAACTCAAAGCTGAAGGTATGGAATTAATATACCATTTAAGAGATTTCTCCTCTTGGGGAGTGAGCGAAGTGATTGGGAAAATTCCATTTTACTTTAATGCTCTTAAGAATATTGAATCCCTCGTTGATGAGAGAAATTGCAAAGTTGCCATCTTAATTGACTTTCAAGATTTCAATCTTCGCCTTGCAAAGAGGCTTAAGAAGAGAGGAGTTAAGGTTCTCTACTATGTTGCCCCACAAGCTTGGGCCTGGAAGGCCTATAGAGCAACAGTTCTAGAAAAGACAGTTCATTCTCTTTTTACAATTATTCCTTTTGAAAAGAAGTGGTTTGAAGATAGGGGAGTAACTAGAGTAAAAAGCATTAGTCATCCTCTATGGCTTAATTACGAAAATGAAATTAAAACCCTTGCAGCGCCTAAGAAATTTAGCGAACTGAAAAAAGGTGTTAATATTTTACTCTTACCTGGCAGTAGAAGTTTCGAAGTGAAGAGTTTACTCCCTGACTTTATAGAGAGTGTGAGGACTTTGAAGAGAACTCACAATATTAATGTTGGTCTCGTTGCCTCTGGAAATATCAATAGAGATTTTATCAATCCCTATCTATCGGACTTAGATCTTATTTGGGAAAATGAAGAGCTAAGTAAGGCCTTGAAGTGGGCGGACTTTTCTTTAGCCGCTAGTGGAACTGTGACCTTAGCGACAGCTCTATTTAATATACCTACAATTGTTGCGTATAAGGGTTCTCTTCTAAATGAGTTTATCTTTAAAACATTTCTCTCTTACGATGGTTTTATATCTCTCGCAAATATCGTTCATGAAGAGGAAGTTTTTCCTGAATTACTTCAAGAGAGAGTTTCTCCTTTTAATCTTGTAAAAGAGCTTATTAATATTATTGATAATGAAGAAATATATTCTAAGAAAATTTCAACGCTGGAAATGACAGCTCCTCTTATTAGTGGAGGAGAGTTTGATGCCGGAAAATATATGGGACAAGTTATAGAGGATTCCTACAGTGAATAGTTTACTTTCGAACTTACTTCAATGGTCGCTCTCTCCACTCACTTTTATTTGGGAGTGGGTTTATAGAATCAGAAGATTCATGTTTAATTACGGCCTTCTAAAAAAGAATTACTTTCAAGTTCCAATCATCTCTATTGGGAATTTAACTTTTGGAGGAACAGGGAAAACTCCTTTCACTCTTTGGTTATCGGACTATCTTGGACGAGAAAGACATAAGAGAGTTCTTGTTTTGATGAGAGGGTATAAAGGAAACTTAGAGCATGGGAGTGGACTTCTAAAAAGTGGTGCAAGACTGGGCTATAATCCTTTTGAGTATGGTGATGAAGCACTTCTATTGGCCAGAAGACTTCAAAATACTTATATCGCGGTCGGGAAAAAGAGAAGCGAGAATCTTGCCCATTACTTCGATGAAGTTTCTCCAGATGTTGTGCTATTAGATGACGGGCATCAACACTTAAAGTTAGATAGAAATTTAAATATCGTTCTCTTTGATAGTTTAATGTCACTTGATAAGTATAAAGTAGCGCCTCAAGGTTATATGAGAGAAGGTTTTACTGCGCTGAAAGACGCAGAAATAGTAATTCTAGGAAGGGCCGATCTGGTAACAGAACAAAAGCTATCCTCACTAAAGACGATAGTTTTAAAATATAATCCAAGAATCAAGTTTGCTGAAATATGTTATCGGCCAACAGGACTCTTTAATATCTCATGTGAAAAAGTCTTTGATGTAAGTCATCTGGTTGGAAAAAGAGTAATCTGTATTGCAGGAATTGCTTCTCCGAGCGCTTTCTTCAAGTATGTTGAAACTCTTGGAATCGAGATTATTCATAAAGTATCTTTTCCAGACCATCACTACTTTAAAGCAGATGAAATTACTCGGCTAATAGAACTTTCAGAAAGCGAAGATGCCTATATATTAACAACTGAGAAAGATATAGTGAAAATGAGAAGGGTCGTTGATACTGATAGACTGCTCTATCTTGAAATAAAAGTAGAGTTTATTAGTGGTGAACAAGAAGTGAAAGATGCCATTAATTCGGCGTTTGATTAAGCTTTCCCTCTTCCTTTAGATGACCCAAGCGGATAAAATAAAAGCTAAATAATCTTAAAAACTTAGCTCTCTAAATTGGGTCATTACTATGAATAAGCAATATATATTTTTTCTCCTATTTTCGTTAATTCTCTGGAGTTGCTCCTCTACAAAAGATCGAAAGTTTAGAGACCAAGTTTCAACTGAGTTAGTAGAGGCCTTTGACCTAAAGGATGACCGTTTTGAAAAATTTAAGGTGCATGATGTTTCAGAGAATGATGAAGAAGTTTCACAAATAAAGAAAGATATTGATGAGAAGAAACCATTAAAAGAAATTTCTAAGAAAGTTGAAAAAAAGAAAGTCGTACCAAAAAAGAAAATTGTAAAAAAGAAAATCGAAGTAAAAGAAAAAGTAAGTAAGGAAGAAACTCCTGAAGATATTCCCGTTGAAAAAACAAAAGACTATCCAAAGAAATTTAAAGAATACAATAAGAAGTATAAGTATGTCTGGGATAATGTGAAGCCTGTCTTTTTTCCTAATGAGAAATTTGTCCTTAGAGCAAGTTACTTAGGCATAACTGTCGGTCATGCTAAGTTAGAAACTTTACCCGTTGTAAATGTCGCGGGAAGAAAAGCATTTCATTTTAAAGGTTCTTTAAAAAGCGCAAGCTTCTACGATTATATTTATGAAGTTGAAGACTGGATTGAGAGTTATGTAGATGCTCGCACATTTCTTCCTGTTAAATATACTCTTGTTCAGAGAGAGTCTGGACAAGATGTTGATGACCTTCAATTATTTGATCCTGAAACTCTTAAAACTTATTTTTGGTATAAGAGACTGAAGAAGGGAAAGATTAAGAAAATTGAGAAGAATGAATATACACCAAAGTATTTTCAAGATTCATTTTCTGCGCTCTATTTCGTAAGGGGGCTCGATCTTAAAATTGGTAATAAGTTTGAATTCCCAATTATTACAAGAACAAAAATTTGGTTAATGAAAATGGAAGTCGAAAAGATTGAAGAAATTAAGATCATGGGCAAGTGGATCAATGCTTATAAAATAAAAGCTGAAACAAGATTTCCAGGGGTTCTCTCTAAGAGGGGCGATATAAACTTCTGGTTTAGTACTGATAAGTTTAGAAAAATTCTTAAGTTTAAAGCAAACGTTAAAATTGGAGCAATAGAGGGAGAACTCGTCGAATACACTCAAGGCGATAAGAGAGTGACGATGAGTGATATATTTCCCGGAGAATACTAGTGGCAAATATATTTCGAGATCAACAAAATATTCTCTATGTATGCCTTGGTTCAAAATGGGGAACAAGAGAAAGAATGGCGCTTAAAGATTGCTTGATTGCAAGAGAGACTGGTCACAACGTTTTTCTCTACTGCCTTAGAGATTCAATTGTGAACTTAAAGGCGAAAGCGTTGGGGATTGATTGCCTTTACCATGTTGGAAGTATTTCTTTAAACTTTCTAAAATGGCATAGACTAAATGCTTTTGTTCAGTACTTAACAAAATTTAATATATCCCTTGTTCACTGTTATGATCTGTCGTTTCTTTGGCCGGCCAGTTTTTACCTAAAAAGAAAGACCAAGATATCTCTAGTTTTTACTTTTAATCATGAAATTAAAAAGTTTTATAAGAAATTCTGGCATCGGAACTTGATTAGAAGAATTGATCAAGTCTTCCTTCCTATTAAAGAAATGGCCGATGGTGTGCACGGGCATTTAGAAGTTCCAATTAGAAAATTTGAATACACCGGTCTTGGAGTTGGGAGAGATATAAGAATTTCTACTTCTGATAAAAGCACTGGCGCCTGGTTTGTTGGATGCGCTGTCGGAGGGCATGAAAAAGATATTGATTTTCTAAGACCTGCAATAAACGCGATTAGTTCCCTGAATACTAAGGCGAGCTTATCAAAGAAAGTTAAGCTTCTTATTTACTCTGAAATATCTTGGGATAAGTTTCTTCTTCAAGATAGCGTGAGAGAGTTGATTTCTGATATAGGGGCCAATGATCATATCTTTTTAGAATTTACAGATGATCTTACCGAGGCCTGTTTAAAGGTCGATGCTTGGATTGGTTTAGATGCTAAAGTTCCTATTGAGGATTTATTAGTAAATTCTCTATTAAATAATATTCCTTCTCTTGCTCCTAGAACATATGCGACGAAAGAGCTGTTTAGGAAAAGAGGAAGACTAGGCGAGACCTATAAGTCTGGTGATGCGAGAGAAATTCGAGAGAAGTTAGAGAAAATATTTAATACCTATGCCGGCTATATCGATCGCTTAGAAAGTGGGAGAGATGAGTTAGTCTCTGATTTTGGTATTGAATTTTATAAAAATCAGCTACTTATGGGGTACGAGAAAATTCTCACCAAGCGTGAGCGTCTCATTCGACATAAGAGACCTAAAGGCCTGTAAACTCACAAGAATATCTAAGAATTAACTGTACATTAGACGGTGCATCAGTTATCTTCTGGCAAACTAAATTTCTCTCATGTCGCAGTAGCGAATACAGGGACGCGGGCATTGCCAGCGCTATCAAAAATTATGGTAAAGAATTGGGAGTATCCAAGCCTTTTTCTGAACCTAGGGAGGTCAATATGACTACTCAAGAATTAAAACAAAAATGGATGACAGATTTTGAGGTTGTTTACGGTGAAGACGTAGAAGTTGTTGAAGCAACAGAATTCTCAAAATTACTAGACACAACTACTACTAAGAACTTCGAAGAAGGTGAAGTTTTTATGGGGAACGTTGTTTCTATTGGACCAGACTACGTTATGATCGATATCGGTTATAAGCAAGAAGGTCTAGTTTCAGTTAGAGAATTCCAAAACTATGATGGTTCTCTAAAGATTAAAGAAGGTGACGATATTGAAGTTTATTTAGATAAGCTTGAGTCATCTATGGGTAACCTTGTTCTTTCTAAAGACAAAGCCGAAATCCTTAAAGCTTGGGATAAAATTTCTGAAGCTTGTGAAAAAGGTACTCCTCTTGAGGGGACTGTTATCGCTAAGGTTAAAGGTGGACTTTCTGTAGATATCGGCGTTAAGGCGTTCTTACCAGGTTCTCAAATTGATCTTAGACCAACTAGATACCTTGATAAGTACATCGGTAAGAAGATGGAATTCAAAGTAATCAAGTTCAATAAGAAAAGAGGAAACATTGTTCTTTCTAGAAGAGCTATTCTTCAAGAAGAACGTGGAAAAATGAGACAAGAAATTCTTGATCAAATTCAAGAAGGAATGATTGTTAAAGGTATCGTTAAAAACATCACTGATTACGGTGCATTCATCGATCTTGGTGGTATTGACGGTCTTCTACACATTACTGATATGTCTTGGGGAAGAGTTAAGCATCCTTCTAACCTACTTAATATGGGTGACGAAATTGATGTTAAAATTCTTAAGTTTGATTCTGATAAAGAAAGAGTTTCTCTTGGACTTAAGCAAGTTCAGCCAAACCCTTGGGAAAAAGCTAAAGAAACTTACACTGCAGGAACTAAAGTTGGTGGAGAAGTTGTATCTGTTAAAGATTACGGTGTATTCATTGAACTTGACGATGGGATCGAAGGTCTTATCCACGTTTCTGAAATGTCTTGGACTGGAAAAATTAAAAACCCAGCGAAGCATTTCAATGTTGGTGAAAGAATCGAAGCTCAAGTACTTGACGTTGATGTTGAGAACAAGAGAATTTCTCTTGGACTTAAGCAACTTCAAGACAATCCATGGGAAGCAATTGAAGCTAAGTACCCTGTAGGGACTAAAGTAACTGGTAAAGTTAAGTCAATTGTTGAATTTGGAATGTTTATTGATCTTGGAGAAGAAGTTGATGCTTTAATCCACGTATCAGATCTTTCTTGGACTAAGAAGAATGTAAATATCAACGAAGAATACAAAGAAGAATCTGAGCTTGAAGCTGTAGTTCTTTCTGTAGACAAAGAGAACTCTAAGTTCTGTCTTGGTATTAAGCAACTTCACGAAGATCCTTGGAAGAAAATCGAAACTAGATTTCCTGTTGGAACTGTAGTTGAAGCAGAAGTAGTTAGAGTTACTGACTTTGGTGCTTTCGTTGAGCTAGAGACTGGAATTGAAGGTCTAGTACATATTTCTGAACTTTCTGAAGAGAGAGTTGATAAGCCTGAAGACGTTATCAAAAAAGGTGACGTTGCAAAAGCAATGGTAATTTCAATTGATAAAGATGCGAAGAAGATCGCTCTTTCAATTAAAGCTGCCGCTTCTGCTGCTGCAAACGGTTCTTACTCAGCTGCAACTGTTAAAGCTGCAACGCTTGCTGATAAGTTCAAAGGTTTCTCAATCGATAAAGACGAAGAATAAAATAAAATTTAAAATTTGTTTTTATACGAGGGCCCGCATTAACTGCGGGCCTTTTTTTTGGAGGCGTCATATGCCAGGAAGGCATATGACGCCGAACAACCCAGGCGAGCACAGGAGGTGCGAGATCGGGGGCCGGCTTTGAAGCGCGAAGCTATTAAACGCCGAACAACGCGTAGGTGAGCAGGATGCGAACCGAAGAGGTGGATAATCTTTGATTTTCTTGCAAGTAAGTTAGAGCACAGGAAGTGCGAGATCGGGTGAATATGCCAGGAAAATATATAGCAACGCGTTAGTTTTGAATAATATCGAATTCTCCTTTTATGTACGAATTTTCAGTACGTTATCTCCATGATTGCTCTCGCAGATTGCCTAATTACTCTAGTTTCTTACACTGGCTAAAGTGGGACCCTGCTCTTTAATTAGCTGGTTTTACGTAAGGATTTGACAGTCCTGACATATTCTTACATTTGCATGTAGGAATTACAGAGTGTCTGGGTTCTTTCTGACATGCTGTTTTAGCGGTGTTAGTTTTCAGTATCGAAAAAAGGGGAAAAGAATGAAGACAGTATTAGCATTAGCAGTTCTATGTGTAAGCGCCAACGTAGCAGCAGCTCAACCAAAAGTGGCCTACGGTGAAGATAATAGAATTGATATAGTAGATAGTAGAAATAGCATGAGAAAGAATCTTGCTTCATCTACAGCAACTCAAGTTAAAAACGGAAACCTTACTTTGTCTGAAGATAAGGCATCATACGCTTTAAAGAATGAAACATTAGAAGATTTCATGCTGAAAATTTCTAGAACATGGTGGGACCCACAAGGTAAGCCACTTTGTAAGGGTGAGAAATTTGCAAAGCAACTTTCAATCGGAAATTGTTCAGGATTCTTGGTTGGTAATAAGTATTTAGTAACAGCTGGTCACTGTATGACTTCTGAGAGTGATTGTTCAGGTGCTAAGTGGGTATTTGATTTCAAAAAAGGTGAAGTAGAAGATCTAAGCCTAGAAGCTGACAAAGTTTATTCTTGTAAAACAATTGTTAGTCAAAAGCTATCAAATAGTGATCAGATGGATTATGCACTAATCGAACTTGATAGAGTTGTTGAGGGAAGAGAGCCATTACAGTTTAGAAAAGAAGGTAAGATTGGTTTAGGTGAAGGTGTATTTGTTATTGGTTCACCGTCAGGTCTTCCTTTAAAAATATCTGGAGACTCAACTGTTCAAGCAAATGGGAACTCTGTTTACTTCGATGCTGATTTAGATACATTTGGTGGAAACTCTGGTTCAGCAGTATTTAATGCAAGAAGTGGAGAAGTTGAAGGAATCTTAGTTCGTGGAGCAAAAGATTATACAACTTACACAAGAAAAGACGAAGATGGAAATAGCTATGAGTGCCAAGGTGTTAACTTCTGTGAAGAAGGTGTTACTGGTGGAGCATGTGGTGGAGAAGCCGTTACTCGTATAACAAATGTAGAAATCGAAAAGAAAATTGCTGAATTTGAAGCACAGACGGAGAGCGAAGTAGATAATACTGTTGAAAATGTTCTAAGTGATAGTGAAGTTGATCAAGCAATTAGTGAAGCTTTAGCAGCATTAGATGCAGCAGAGCTTCAGTAAAAAAAAAGAGAGTTATCAGGTGAAGCGAACTTTCGTAAATGTGTCGTGACCTTTTAATTATATAAGGCCTATCTTTTGATAGGCCTTTATTATTGGGAATGAAATGAAGGTATACTTAATTTTAATATTCTTAATAACATCTAGCGAAGCCTTCTCTAAAGGGCGAAATTGTTTTTCTACACACATTAAAGATGCCATTGAAGAAAACAAGTATAGAAAACCTCTTTACGCTAAGCTTACGAATGGAAGAACAAAGATCCTAAGTAATCTCTTAATTAATTCTGAAAGAATTACTTTTCTATTAGCAAAAGCTTATGATCAAAGAGCTAAGAAGTATCAACAGAAAAATTTACCAATACTTTGTTTAGATTATATTGATATGAATCTCACACCAGCATTCTCATCATATCTTGACTATCCTGATCTGAGATATAGAGAAGTTCCAAAAATAAATATTAAAGAAGTAAAAAAAGAATTAAAGAAGTCGTTAAAGAGAAACTATGAAGAAGTTTTAGTGACAAGTGAGAGACTCATAGAGGAGTATAAGAACTCAGGACACTATAATTGTATGGTTGTTCATGTTCTAGAGTCGATTAGGAGAGCAGCATTTCTAGCTCCTCACTATATTCTTTCTGCAAAAATGAAAGAGCTAAATTCACCTAAAAGAATAATTTCAAGTAATATAAAACTTCAAATTAATTCTCTTGGGGTTTGGTACTACTTAGATCGAAAGGCGTCTGAGTTTCAAGAAGAAGGGGTGAGAATTCTTTGTCAGGATATCCCAAAAATTGACTTACCAACAAGTATGGAAGTGGACTCTATTTATAACTAGGTTAGAAGATGAATTATTTTTATCACTTACTTCCTGAGCCATTTATAGGAAGTAAATTAATTCCATTAAATGAAATGAATCCTGAAGGCGAACTCTACAAGTCTCACAATAGAAAATATCTTGGTCGAGAAGAGCTGACGGAAGAAATTATTCCAATATTAAATTGCAAATGGAATGATGTGGTTCAATTCTCAGCTCTTAATCCACAACTTATAATTAATGAACTACGAAAAATTCAGTCTGATTTTCAGCTCTTTAGAACGAAGTGCTTTAAAGTTTCTGTAGTAGAAGTTGAAGAGCTCTATGAAGGAGTAATATTCAATAGGAATATAAATCAGAAAAAAGGAGACTTTTCTATTTCAGACGAAGAGGTTATGGCCCTTAACTCAAAGAATTATACTGAGCTAAAATCAGTTCCACCTGAAACAATGAATTATTGGAATAGTGTTAAAAGAGATGGTGGAAAATTTCTTTGGTTTCCTTATATCACTCATATTTTCTTAAAAGGTGCTATAGATACGACTAATTTTGAAGTGATTAATTTAAAATAAATTATTGCTTTGGAAGATTTGGGTCTTCAGGCATACAAACTACACATCCGTGTTCATCATTTTGGATGTGACTTGCAATTTCTTCATCAACTTCATTTCTAAGAGTAGAGAGGTCAGCTTCGTCGGCTCCAAGACTGACGGCGAGGGTTTCAGAGAGTGAAGGCGCGTGAACCTTTATTTCAATACCCATTTCTTCCATTCTTCTGGCATAGTCAAAAGCTTTCTCATGATCTTCAAAGTCACACTCAAATAGAACTTCTAGTGAATTGGCCTCAATGACTTTGATTTTACTTTTTGACATATTTTTCTTTCCCTCTAGAATTTGGTTTGTTAAAAACCATCTAGATTACTCTAACATGTCGGGGATTTCATAGAAATGAAAAAGCTATATTATATCGAAGAAGAGGCCTTTCTTAGGGATTTGCTTGAAGCTCTGTGTCGGGCCGAAGAAAATTTTGAGGCCAATACGACTGCCGATGGAAGGGATAACCTATACTTCTTTAACGATCTAAACCCAGACTTTATTCTAGTTGATTGGGCGACTATTGAAAGCTACCAAGAGAAACTCTTAGAGGACTTAGTTCAAGTGTCGCAGATTCCTGTGGGTGTTACCAAGCTAAAAGAGCAACAATTGCCAGAAGCGTGGCTAAATAGAGCAAGTCTTGTTTTGGATAAACCACTTGAGGCGAAATCTCTACTTAGAAATATCTTTTCCTAAATCTATTCTTCGTTAATAATAGATTTATGGATAAAGAATTAATTACTATCATTGGCTCACTTATTATTATCGTGCTCATCGTTGTTTTAACCATCTACTACCGCAGCGGTCTCTTTTAGGTCTACCTAATACACTACTTTAATTTCAACACTTTGATGCGTCTCGTATTCAAGGCTCGTTTATTTGTCCTATAATGGACGGCTATTTAATTTATTTATAATTATGGAGTCATAATGAGTGTTATTGAAATACCAAAAGAGGTAATGGACGCCCCAAATTTTATCGGTGGTGAGTGGGTTGTTGGAGATGGTGAAGTCATCGATATTTATTCTCCTTACTCAGGTTCAATTGTCGGAAGAACTAATATAGCAACAAGCAAGCAAATTGATGTTGCAATTGCAAAAGCTAAAGAAGCTCAGGTTGTGTGGGGGCAAACTCCGATTAAAGATAGAACCAAAGTTATGTTTAACTTTAGAGAAATTCTTTTAAGAGATATAGATAAGATCGCTCAAGTTGTTTCTCTAGAGAATGGAAAAATTCTTTCTGAATCTAAAGCAGGAATCATGAAAGGAATAGAAGTTCTAGAGTACGCTATCAGTCTTCAAAATTTAGATGCTGGTGCAAAGATGGAAGTTTCTAGAGGCGTGTTCTGCGAGTATAGAAGAGAGGCCCTAGGAGTTGTCGCTTCAATCACTCCATTTAATTTTCCAGCAATGGTTCCAATGTGGACAATTCCAATTGCTATTACTCTTGGAAATTCTTATGTATGGAAGCCATCGGAGAAAACACCTCTTACTGCAACTCTTCTGGGGAAAGCATTGGCAGAAGCAGGTCTTCCAGCTGGTGTTCTAACAATTCTAAACGGAACAGCAGACTGCGTGAATTCAATCATTGATAATGCAGATATTAAAGCAGTAGGTTTTGTAGGATCATCAAAGATTGCAAAACTTGTCTACGCAAGAGCAACTGCCCTTGGTAAGAGAGCTCTATGTCTAGGTGGAGCAAAGAATCACATCATTTTATTACCAGATGCTGACCCTGAAATGGCAGGAGTGGGAATTGCTGATTCTTTCACTGGTTGTGCTGGACAGAGATGTATGGCCGCTTCGGTTCTTCTTGCTGTTGGAGAAGTAGACAAGCAAATTGAAAGTATTATCGAAAGAGCAAAGAGCACAAGTCTTGGCGACAAGATGGGAGCAATCATTACAAAGGAGCAAGTTGAGTTCCTAAATGGTGCAATTAAAAAAGCTGAAAAAGATGGAGCGAAAATTCTTCTTGATGGAAGAAAAGCAACGAAACCAGAAGGACTTGGAGAAGGTTTCTGGCTTGGACCAACAATATTAGATGGTGTTAAGGAAGATTCGGAAGCATCTAAGTTAGAATTATTTGGACCAATTATGAGTATCATTAGGTGTTCAAATATTTCGGAAGCTCTAAAAATTGAAAATGCAAATGACTATGGAAATGCGGCAAGTGTGTTTACAAGCAGTGGAGCACTAGCTGAAGTTGTTGCCAAGAATGCAAGTGCAGGTATGGTCGGTATTAATATCGGTGTACCAGTACCAAGAGAGCCGTTTAGCTTTGGTGGAATCAACGATTCAAAATTTGGACACGGAGATATCACTGGAGAAAATAGTTTAAATTTCTGGTCACATAATAAGAAAGTCACAACTAAGTGGCAGATGCAAAATGATCATAACTGGATGAGCTAAGGCCCATTCACAGGAGAAATATATGAGTAAGGATAAATTTGAGAGACCAAGTCATGTGGTATTAACTTCTCACAGTAATCAAATTTTTAAGAAGTCCCTTCCTGTAAATTGGGGAGCAGATAATCCTAAAGAGAGAGGGCCAATCATTGCGACTATCTCTGAAAAAGAAAATAGAAATGCTATTGGAACTCATAGTGGTTCATATACGGTTTATAGAGCGCTATCTATTGCAAATGGGGACTATCCTCGTGAGCATAGACCGGAGCTAGAGAATACTTTCTCTCCTGTTACTATTAAGCCTCAGGATTCTTGGTTTGATCCTGAAAAGATTGTTTCAATCGATCCTTGGGGTGGACACATTCAAGAACTTTACGGTGATTATATTAGAGAAGGTTATAATATCAAACCTACTATTGCCGTGACTCAAGCAAGACTTCATATTCCTGAAATATTCGAAGCAATTGATAAAGGCAGACTTGAAATTGATGGTGATATCATCGCAAAAGATAAGTCTGTTAAAGTAACAAAAATTGCATTTGAACCAGTTTGGTACTTACCTGGAATTGCTAAGCGTCTTGGAATTGATGAAGGTGAACTTAGAAAAATTCTCTTCAATGAGACAGGGGGAATGTTCCCAGAACTAGTAACAAGACCTGATTTAAAAGTTTTACTTCCTCCAATTGGTTCAACAACGGCCTATGTATTTGGAGATGTTGATAAGCTTTCAAACCCAGAAGTAGAACTAAGTTGTAGAGTTCATGATGAGTGTAATGGATCAGATGTCTTTGGCTCAGATATTTGTACTTGTAGACCTTACCTTACTTACGGAATCGAGCACGCAACCAAAACTGCTCAAAGAGGTGGTGTAGGCTTAATTGTTTACTATAGAAAAGAAGGACGTGCTCTCGGTGAAGTTACGAAGTTCTTAGTTTATAACGCGAGAAAGAGACAAGAAGGCGGAGATTCAGCAAAGAATTATTTCAAGAGAACTGAGTGTGTTGCAGGTGTTGAAGATGCGAGATTTCAAGAATTCATGCCCGATGTTCTTCAGTACTTCGGAGTAAAGAGAATTCATAATCTTCACTCAATGAGTAATATGAAATACGACGCCATTGCAAAAAGTGGAATTGAAGTGATTAATAGAATTTCTATTCCTGATGACTTAATTCCAGCAGACGCGCAAGTTGAAATGGAAGCGAAAAAAGCGGCAGGTTACTTCACTGAAGGTGAAATCAAAGGTGAAGATGACCTTGGTAAAGTTGTCGGTAGAAATTTAGAAGAATAATAAAGGTAGAAAAATGAACAAAGAAATAGATTATATATTAAGTGCTGAAGCAGTTAGAGAGAGAACATCGAAGTTATTTGATCTAACTGTCGCCGGTAAAACTAACTTTGAATACCACGAAGAGAAGTTACAAGAGGTTTCTAATTTCGTTCTTGAAGTGATTAAAGATAATTATCCAGACCTTAAAATTCCTTTCCATTCTAGGTGGGGACATTTTCAGGTTGGAGGAATCGATAGAAATTCAAAGTTTGATTCAGAGCTTGCATCACTTGATCCTAAGGAAAAGGGAAGAACAAAACTAGACCTAGTGATTACCTCAGTTCTTCTTGATGCTGGAGCAGGGCCAACTTGGAGCTTTGATGAAGATGGGAAATCGTTTAATAGAAGTGAAGGTCTTGGTGTCGCTAGCTGGCATATGTTCATGGATGGAGCATTCTCAAAGAATGGTTCAAAAATAGCTGATGCTTCAAAACTAGTTGAAATCAGTGGAGCTGATATTGAGAAGGCCTTTCAAGTTTCAGAAAGCAATCCTCTAGTGGGAGTTTCTGGGAGAGCGGGACTTTTAGCAAGTCTAGGAAAGTGTATTCAGTCAAAGCCTGAGGTCTTTGTAGATGGACGACCTGGAAATATTTTAGATTATATGGAAAGTAAGCACGGTAGTGAATTTGCTGCAACAGATCTACTTAAAGCTGTTCTTACTCATTTTGGAGATATCTGGCCATCTCGAATTGTTGTCGATGGTATTTCTCTAGGCGATGTATGGAATCATCCATCTCTTGGAGAGAAGAGTGATTTAAATTCTCTAGTGGCCTTTCATAAACTTTCTCAGTGGTTAACTTATTCATTGATAGAGCCTTTTATGGAAGCTGGTTTCAACGTTCACTCGGTGAATAAAATGACTGGTCTCGCTGAATATAGAAATGGTGGACTACTTATAGATTCGGGACTTATTACTCTTAGAGACCCTAAGATGATGGAAGTCTCTCATAAGCCAGATAGTGAAATTATTATTGAATGGAGAGCTCTTACGGTAAACCTACTTGATAAAATTGCTGACATTGTAAGAAAAGAGTTAGGTTTTTCTGACGAAGAATTTCCACTAGCAAAAGTTTTAGAAGGTGGAACTTGGTGGGCAGGAAGAAGAATTGCCAAAGAGAAGAGAGAGGACTCGTCACCGCCTCTTAAATTAGATAGTGATGGAACAGTTTTTTAATTGGAGTAGAAATGACAAATAATTTACATGAAATAAATCATCCGGTACTAGATCATAAGCTTTCTCTCTTAAGAGATAAGAACACGAACTCTAGGGCCTTTAGAGATATTATGAATGAAATCGGAAGATTTCTAGCTTATGAAGCAACAAGAAACTTAAAGGCAGCCAAAGTCGAAATTGAAACTCCAATTATGGGAGCAACAGTTCCAGTTGTTGAAAATTACCCAATGGTCGTATCTGTTCTAAGGGCTGGAAATGGTCTACTAGATGGAGTTCTAGACACGCTACCATTTTCTGCCGTTGGTTTTGTGGGAATGTACCGAGATAAATTTATCAATAATACAGTTGAGTACTATTTCAAACTTCCTGATAAGTGTGAGGGGAGAGATGTTCTTCTTTTAGATCCAATGCTCGCAACAGGCGATACTGCGATCTCAGCTCTTGATAGATTGAAGCAATATAAAGTTGGAAAAATTACAATGCTTACTGTTTTAATTAGTCCTGAAGGATTAGAAAGAGTTAATCACTTCCATCCTGATGTTGAAATCTATACTGTAAGTAAAGAGGAAGGATTAAACGAAAAAGGGTATCTACTTCCAGGTCTTGGTGACGCTGGAGACAGACTTTACAATACAAAATAGGAAGTATCATGGAAGTAATTATTGTCGGAGTGGCCGGAGGAAGTGGTTCTGGTAAGACAACATTCGCGAGAAGACTAAGAGAAAAGCTTGGCGAGAGTGAGTGTTGTGTTCTTGGACAAGATAGTTACTACTTTGATCAATCTAATAAGTTTGATCATGACGGGGGATCAGTTAATTTTGATCACCCGGAATCTCTCGATTTTGATCTTCTGGCTAAACATCTCTCTGAACTTAAAAAAGGGCACTCAATTGATGTGCCAGTGTATGATTTTGCGACTCACTCTAGAAGTTCAGAACCTGAACGAATGGAGCCGAGAAAGTATATCTTTGTTGATGGAATCCTTATTTTTTCTCAGCCTCAAGTTGTTAAAGAGTTAGACTATAAAATCTTTATTGATTGCCCCGAGGACTTAAGGTTCGAAAGACGTCTTCATCGAGATATTCATGAAAGAGGAAGAACAAAAGAAGGGGTGAGAAATCAGTTTTACAAACAAGTTAAGCCAATGCATGACTTATTTGTAGAGCCTTCTAAGACTGAAGCCTGTGATATTATAAATGTCGAAAATTTTGTAGAGAAGGTCGATAAATGGGGTGAGAAGCTAGTCTCTACCCCTTAGATATTTCTAGTAAGTGCAAATTATTTTAAACTCTTGGTCATCAATTGTTACGATACCTTTTTGAGTATCACGTAAGAAAGTTCTCTTGGCCTCAAGTTTTACTCTTGGAAGATTAAAGTTATCATCAAGAATAAGCATCTTTAGAGAATCTGCATCACTCCAATAATTAACTAATTGTTCTTTATTTAAGATTATTGATTCACCTTTTAAAGTAATATAAATATCACCGATTACTGGGTTACCATACATTCTTGCTACTGATGCTTCGATGGTGAACTCGGCATTTTTTGATTCACAATAAACTGAACCTGTTGCAAATGTTTGAAAAGAAACAAGTGATACAATTAGAACTGCTAAAGCTTTCATAAATTCTCCGTAGAAATGATTTCTTCGCTTATAGCAATTTCTAGAGAGGAACTTGAGAGAATTGTAAAATTTATCTAGGTGAGATTCTTATTTCTTAATATATTTCCACATCGATTCTTCCTTCTTTGGAAGGAGTTTGGTGGCATATGCTCTTTCTTCTTCTGTTACTTTTAGATAACCACGATCATAATTCCATCCGAATCCCCAGCGGTAGTCAGTCTTATAATCAGGAATGCCTCCAACGGCGACACCTAGGTACATGAGAATTCCCATTGAAGCTGAAAAGTGTTCTTTAACACACATTCGAAGCTTATCATCGGCCTCGAATTTCTCTTCTTTGGTACCGCCAAGCCAGTAGGCCTTATCATGATTAAAACAGCAGATAAGCCAAATATTTGGTTTATCTTTTGTGCCATCTGGCCACTTGGAGCATCCATCAGAAAAGAAGGGATTGAGTTGCTTAGTGATAGGCTTTTTTAGCTGCTCTTGAATATCCTCTCTAGAGGTTGGAAGAATTGCGCATGCGGAAAGTAGAAAAAGAAGAGTCGAAATTTTAATTCTTGTAAGGATCTTCATTCTATCTACTCTACAAGGAACTCTTCATTAAGAGGATCTTCTGGAGCAAGAATAAACTTACTCAAGTCTAGTGGATTAAATATGAACTTAGGAGCTCTCACTCTATAGAAAATTCCGCGCTCATGAGTGTGAGTCGCCAAGACATTAGTCTTAGAGACAACTTTTGAATGAGCTTCCCCTGCTTCATAAGGAACAAAGAGGTCATAGTGGTCTTGCTTATCTAAGAAGTAGTTGATGATACTTGATTTTAGATTAACCATGTCTTCTTTATTGTAAGTCGAAACTAAATGACTATTAGGAGTCGCTCTGACAATCAACTTTTGCCCCATTGGGTCAGGGTGAAGATCTTTCTTGTTAAAGACAATCATTTGTTCTTTATTATGAACTCCCAGTTCTCCAAGAACTTGTTGAGTCACTTCAAGATGCTTCTTGTAGTGAGGGTCAGAAATATCACAAACAATTATCAAAAGGTCTGCTTCGATTGCCGATTCTAGTGTCGTTTTAAACCCATCAATAAGTGTGTTCGGTAAATTTGAAATAAACCCAACAGTATCAATAAGAATCATATTTGGTTTTGTATCAGGGTTTAACATTCTATAAGTTGAATCAAGAGTCGCGAAGAGCTTATTTTCTTCAAGAACTTCAACTCCGCAGAGTCTATTCATAACTGAAGACTTCCCTGCATTTGTATAGCCAACGAGGGCAGCAGTTACTGCTTTATTTTGTCTTTTCTTCTTTTGTTGTTCTCTAGACTTTCTAACTTCTTCTAATTCTTTTTTAAAGAACTCAATTCTCTCTCTAACGATTCTTCTATCTAGTTCGATCTGTTGTTCACCTTCACCACCTCGGACACCAATACCACCTTTTTGTCTTGAAAGGTGAGTCCAAAAACCTGAGAGTCTTGGAAGTAAGTATTGAAGTCTGGAGATTTCAATTTGGATCTGAGCTTCTCTTGTTCTTGCGTGTTGAGAGAAGATTTCCAAAATAACGTGACATCTATCTACAACAGAGAGCCCTGTTAGAGTTTTGATATTTCTAATTTGAGATGAAGTGAGTTCACAGTCAAAAACAAGAAGAGAAGAACCTTCTTCCTTCGCTGCTTCAGCAATCTCTTTAATCTTTCCTGAACCTAGGATTGTTGCAGGATCTACGGACTTTCTATTTTGAACATAAGATTCACCATTTTCAATACCAAGTGTATTTAAAAGCTCACGAAGTTCGTTAAGGGATCTCTCTGTATCTTTCTCGGTACTGTGTTCTTGAAATTTAGGGCACACAAGTGAGACAAGAGAAGCTCTGGCATCTTTTGAAATATGGAATTCATTATCTAGCATATTGTATCTTTATTACTTGGTTATCAATTAGTCTTGTTTCACCTATTTTAAGTGCACCTAAGATAACTGCTGAGTCTGTTGTAGGAGTTATTTCCTGTAAACTATCACTATCTAAAATTTCTAAATATTCCCATCTCTGATCTCTTATTTTATTTTCAAGAACTTCATTGAGACTAATACTTGCATCTAGATAGCTTTGGTTTGTTAATATATCAGAAATTTTAGTTAATGTTGTATTTAATTCTAGGGCCTGCTCTCTTTCTTCGTTACTCAAGTATTGATTACGGCTAGATTTTGCAAGACCAGACTCTTCTCTAATAATAGGCATTGTTTTTATTTGGACAGTTAAGCCTAGATCACGAGTCATCTTCTTAATAACAAGTTGCTGTTGAAAATCTTTCTGCCCAAAGTAAGCAATAGTAGGAGAGGAAATTTTGAATAATCTATAGACAACTGTAGTTACCCCATCGAAGTGGCCTGGCCTTGAAGCGCCACATAGGTTTTCAGTTAGGCCAGTTATTGAAATTGTTGTACTAAAGTTCTCGGGATAAATTTCTGCTGAGCTACTAGGCGCGAGAATCAAAATGTCTTTCTCAATCGAAAGAGTTTCAATTCGCTGAATATCTTGCTCTAAAGTTCTTGGGTACTTTTCAAAATCTTCATTTGGTCCAAATTGAAGTGGGTTTACAAAGATAGTGACAACTGTAAGATCATTCTCTTTAGATGATTCACTAATTAAGCTTAAGTGACCTTCATGTAGATTTCCCATTGTAGGTACTAAACCAATACTTTTATTTTGCAGGCCTTCTCTAAATGATATGAATTCATCTACTTTAGTGAATAACTTAATCATATTAATTCCTGAAGAACTCTTTGTGAGAGTTCTCTCTTTGTGAGTTCGCCGTTAAAGAAGATCTGTCCGTCTCTAAGCAGGCTATAATTTGCTTGATCGGCCTCAAAACCTTTCACTTCTTTATCGCTATTTGTTAATCCACTTGAAACATGAGTTCCAATAAGAAGGTCTACTTTCTTTCTATTCCACTTCTCTAGGAGAACTTCTTCTGTGAGGTTTGTCTCAGCAGCAAAGCCTATGACTTTTAAGTTTGGGTTTCTATTCTCTAGAATACTCTTTAAAACATCGGGTGCAGTAGATATTTTTAAGGAGTCACTTAATTGATTCTTTTTAAGCTTTGAATCGCCTTGAATGAATTCAATATCAGAAATAGCTGCTGCAGATATATAGGTACAAGCATCTTTCACTGACTCAAGCGCTACTGCAAGTAAGTCTCTTGTTGAGACAACTCTTATGAGTTTAAAGTTTGGATGTGCTATGAGTAAGTCTAATTTTGGCGTTGCATTCTTTCCTGCAATTACTTCAACAGAGAAACCGCTCTTAAGTAGCTCCTTGGCCATCTCATAACCAGTCTTACCACTTGAAGCATTTGTTAAATATCTCACAGGATCGATACTCGAAATAGTTGCTCCTGTTGTAATAACAACCTTCTGATTACGTGAGTTAAAATTAATCGTTTCAATTAACTCGCTAATGACTTCAATAGGAGCGAGTTTCCCCGCACCGATATCACCACATGCAAGTTCCCCGCTAAGTGTTGGAGCAATAAAAACCTGAGGTAGAGTTTTAATTTTTTCTACTAGTTCAAAGTTCTCTTTAACAAATGGATGTGTGAGCATATTTGTATTCATGGCAGGAAAGAGAAGTATCTGCTTACTCTGATCGATGGCCAAGAAAATTGATGAGAGCAGATCGTTAGCTGCGCCATGAGCAAGTTTTGAAAGAGTATTGGCCGAGAGTGGAGCAATGACAAATTTATCTGCCCACTTTGCTAATTCAATGTGAAGAACCGTTGAGGCTCTCTGTTTTTCATGAGGATACTTGAAATCATCCATTGAACTGAAGACTTCTTGAACGCCAAGATATTTATAGACTTGTGGGCGCACAAATTCCTCAGCTCCTTTAGTTAGAACTACCTTAACTTCATGACCGTTATTAACTAAAAGCCTTGCTAAATCAAATGTCTTATAAGCAGCAATAGAGCCGCAAACACCCAATAATACTTTCATATTTCTCCAGTAGGGGGGTTATAGGCCTAGTGAGTTAAATTGAATAGACGCCTGATGTTAAAGTTATGTAATTTTGATAGGTTAGATTGAATGAATCTGACAAAATTCTGGTGAAATGTTATAATGGCTCCAAGTACTAGGAGTATTATATGAACTTTGGAAAATTTACAGTTGTAAGTGATAGAAACGTACAAGCTCTTGAGGAAACTCATGAAGAGATGATCTTTAATTTAGATCATATTGTATCGGTTAAACCTATTAAAATTCCTATGGCAGAGAAAGTTATTGATGGCTTTTGGATTAGAACAACTAACGGGAAGAAGTACCGAGCAATCTCGGCACCAGATGTAATTAAAGACTTACTTCATAATTAGCAAAAGTCTTAATAGACTTTTGCTTTTGCTTGAATGAATGAGTAGTAGAAAACAGCATTTGGATCACTGGCAACTTGTCTCATTTCTTTCTTCATTTCTTCTACTACTTCTTTTGTTACTCGCTCCGCTTTGATTAATTGCTCAGAAGCTGAAAGTAGAAGTTCATGCCAGAAGTCGATATATTCTTTTCTCTGTTTTGGTCTTCTATTATCTAAGTGCCACGTCACAGTTTCTACATGAATATCTTTAAAGCCTTGTTGAAGAAGTAAATTTCCTAGTTTCGCTCCAACGAATGGATCGCCATTCATATCATATTGATAATCGTTAAAGGCCATCCAATACTTCCATACGTTTGGTGAATATGGATCTAGTAGAAATGAAGAGTTTAGAACTTCTGTAATATAGACTGGAGAGCCAGGTCTTAAAACTCTTCTTACTTCACTTAATACTTTCGCTGGGTTTGGAATATGCTCAAGAACCCAACAGAGAAATCCACCATCAAATTTTTCGCCTTCGAAGTCCATGTCGGTAGCATCCATTTCTTGGTACTCATAACGTCCTTCAAACCCTCCAAGAGACTTAAGATAATTAGACGCGGTTTCTAACTGTTTGTCAGATCTATCAATTCCTGTAACTTTAAGCTCAGGGAATCTTCTAAGAAGAATTTCTGTTTGAGCACCAACACCGCTTCCAACTTCTAATATATTCTTCTGCTCAGAGAAGTTAATGTCTTTATAAACAGTGTACTCAGAAAACTTCGCTTGCTTTGCTAGTCTTAGTTGTTCAGTATTGCTAAAACCGTGAAGGTATGGAAAGTCAGTTTTTTCATTCATAGGGATTCCTTTAAGTTGTTCTCTATTAGATATAAGTATATTTCATATAGAGCGTAGTGAATGAGATTTTTTTCAAAAATAATATTCCCTTCAAATGAACTCTCTAAGACCTCATTAAATAAGGAACTATTTCCACCACTTAAGTATATTTGATTTACCTTATGCTCTTTTAAAAGTTTTTCGAGCCAGGCAATCTGAGAATATTTCATGGCATTTTCAATGGCAGATTTCGTAGAGCCTGGTATCGCAAGATCAGGAATAATGGAGTTCGTATCTTGAATCAGAGGAAGCTTATCTCCACTTGAATAAGACTTTAAGAAAGTTTGAATTCCAGGAAAAATATAACCACCTTTCATCCCGTCATCTTCAATGAAATCGACTGTCGTAAATGTTCCAGCATCGATTAAGAGAGTGAGACCTTGAGATTTCTTTTTGTAGACATAGAAGCCTTGGTGTAGGCGATCTTCTCCCAGAGTCATTTCATAATTTACGGGCATATCAAGAAAAGAATTTTCTTTTCTAAATTTACTGAGAGAAATATATCTTAATCCACTTAAGTTCTTTGAGGGACCCACGCTTGATGCGATAGATTCAATTTCATTATTGAATTGGAAGTCTCTTAGTGGGCTAACAAAGGCTAGCTCTCCGTTTTTGAAGACTCCAACATGAGGGTGGCTATTGCCATTATCAATGGACTGAAGGTTGTACATTATTCTTTGCTGTCTCTTGATTTTTTAAGAGATAAGTTGAAATTAATTCTTTCTTTGTTTCAAAGAGATTTGCAATTGGAGTACAAAACTTAGGAGGTTTATTCGGCCCCATTTGTAACAGGTCATTTAGTACGAGTACTTGTCCATCGGTTTTATGACCAGCTCCAATTCCAATTGTTGGAATGGATAATTTATTTGTAATAAGAGTTGCGATATCTTCTTTTACACACTCAAGAACAACGGCAAAAACACCTGCGTTTTGAAGGTCTAGGGCCGCCTTTAATAATTTATTGGCAGACTCTTCGTCTTTTCCATGAACATAGTATCCACCAAGCTCATGAACTGATTGAGGAGTGAGACCAATATGTCCCATTACAGGAATTCCAATTTGAGTAAGTCTTTCAATCAATTCTAGTTGGTAAGGAAAAGCACCTTCTAATTTGATTGATTCAACATTTGAATATTGGAAGAGTTCTGTTGCGCTTTGAATTCCTTGCTCAATTGTTGAGTAAGAACCAAATGGAAGATCTGCAACGATAAATTTATTTGGAGCACCTCTTTTTACAGCGGCAGAGAAAACTTTCATTTCATCAAGCTTAACAGGAACTGTTGTCTCGTATCCAAGCATCACATTTCCAAGGCTGTCACCAACAAGAAGGAAGTCTACTTCTGTTTCATTTAACATTTGCGCAGATTGAAAATCATAGCAAGTTAACATTTGCAGAGACTTCTTACTTCTTTGAAGTTTATGATTTTTAATTGTTAAAGTCGTTAGCTTCTTCAAAATAAGACCTACTTGTTTATAAGTTCAGGTGCAAGTTCTCTGTGAGTTTGAGTGAGCTCTTCATTTGCCCACCTCTCTAATACACTAGAACGTAATTTATTGAAATCAAGACCTTTACACTCTGTAAAAAAATCTTGATTCCAAATATCACTCAGTAGAGAATCTAATTTCTTATGGTAGCCTTCGTCAAATAGAAGCTTCTGGGCCTTTTCACCGCCTAGTAGAGCGTTTGGGCTTATAAGCTTGAAGAACTCCTCAGGACCCATCTTCACCATTGCGTCAGCGATGAGCTTTACTTCTAACCAGCACTCTAAGTACGCGATTTCACGTTTAACACCTTTTTGTCTCAATTTATTGTAGGAATGTAGGGCTCCGTAGGGCAGGAGAGAGCAAAGTAGTGATTGTTCGCTAAAGAGGTCTGCATTTGTTTCTTCTAGAAAAGTCGTTTCATAAGGGCCGGCAGTAATTCCGATATCTCTTGCCACCGCCATGAGAAGTTCTTTGGCCTCTGCTGATTCTTCTGCCGAAATATCTTCAAGAGAATAAGCGGCTCCAAGTTTTCCTTTATTTTCATATTGAAAGCGAAGCTCACTTGCAATGGCCTTAGGAGCGAGAAGTAGATGATTTAATTTTGGGAAGTTCTCTTTAAAATTAAAAGCAGTATAGCTATATCCGTGAGCATAAATAATATTTGTGCCGACTTCGAGTTTAGAGGCTATCTCTGTAAGGGTTTCAAGATGTGTGTGGTCTGGAGTGAGAAGGATTAAAATAGGTTTACTAAGTTTACCAATATTTAAAAGAGAGATTAATTCAAATCCTTTCTCATTAACGATGGGAATAGACTCTGAGTTATCTCTTAGAGCGATGGTAACTCTTCGACCGGAGTCTCTAAAATTATGTGCCCAGGCCTTAGCCTGAGAACCGTATCCGATGATTACAATGTCATTCATTTGCAACTTCCCTTTGTGTAGCCAAATAGTTATCATTGGTATGTCGTTTTATCAATTAAGGTCTGTACTTGTGAAAGCTATTATCTACAATAATCACCAATTATTTGCAGCTGGAGAGTGGGAGAAGATGAGTCTCAATAGAGGACTATTCTTTGGTGAGTCTCCCTTTACGACTTTAAAGTTAAGTGACGGTGTTTTCGAAGCTCTAGAATTTCATCTTAGGCGATTATCGCGCTCAATTTACTTTCTATGGAATGTCGACTTTAAAGATTTTGAAGAGAGTTTGTTAAAAGGATTAAAAGAGCTCTACGAAGAAAGTGGCGATTTTTATTTCAGAATAACTTTTGTAAAAACACTAAATGAAGAAGTTGATTTCTTTATTTATAAACTTCCTTTTGAAAATAAAGAAGGAGATCTTAATTTAGAGATCTCTAAAGTTATTCGTGGAAGAACGAATATTCCAAATTATTTAAAAGTTGGAAATTACCTTGAATACTCCTTGGAACTTCGAGAGAAGAAGTGCTCTGAGCTCGTTTACTTTAATTTTGAAAACGAACTACTCGAATGTGGTACAAGTAATATATTTCTAGTAAAAGATGAAAAAGTTTTAACACCTGCTCTCATTCCTGGAATACTTGACGGAGTAACACGCCATCTTCTTTTAGATTTTCTAAGGGCTGAGAATCTTTCAGTTAGAGAGTGTAGCCTTAGTCTTGAAGATTTAAAAAATAGTGATGAGATTTGGCTAACAAATGGGCTTAGAGGTATAAGGGCTGCAAGCTCTTTATCTGGTGAAGATTTGTCGAATAAATTATTATTAAAAATTAATGAGAAGTTTAAAAAATTTGTGAGAAATTATGGTGAAGCAACAGCTAGAGGTTAAGTGCCCAAATTGTAAAAAGAAGTTTAACTACTACGATAGTGAGCATCGTCCATTTTGTACAGAACGTTGCAAAATGATCGATATGGGGCATTGGTGGAATGAGAGTTATACTGTTCCTGTAAAAGGTAATCCAGATTCAGAAATGGTTATTGATGAATTTGAAATAGATGAGAGCGATCAAGGATTTGGTAATTTCTACGATGATGAAGAACAATAAGAAAAATATTTTAGATGCCCTAAATTTTGCATTAGACCTGTCTTATAGCGCAGGGAAGATACTTTTGAAGTATCAGACAAAGTTGAGCTCTCTTGAGATCACAAGTAAACAGGCCCAAGGGGTTGCTTCAACTGCAGACCTTGCTTCTGAAAAATTTATCATGAAGCAAATCTCTAAGAAGTATCCTAATCACGATATTCTTGCTGAAGAAAGTGCCTATGCTCAATTTGGCGATGCTAAAGAAGCTTATCAAGTATTTAAAGAACGTGAATGGACTTGGGTTATTGATCCACTTGATGGAACAAATAATTTCTTAAATGGATTAGATTACTATGCTATTTGTATTTCTCTTCTTCATTTTGGTAAACCAGTTCTCGGTGTTGTTTATAGACCTTCCAACGGAGACTGCTATTACGCTAGCTCTTTTGGAGAAAGTCGTTTCTCTAATTTAACAAAGTCTCCAAAATCTAAAAAACTCTTTTCAAAATCAAATAAGAAGAAATTAAGTGAGGCCATGCTCAGCACTGGCTTTGTTACCGAAAAAGGAAAGTGCTTCGACACAGAATTTGACCAATTTGTTCAGATAATGAAGAAATCTCGTGGAATTAGAAGAATGGGAAGTGCTGCCCTTGATCTCTGTCTTGTTGCTAGTGGAGTGTTTGACGGTTTCTGGGAAAGTGGACTTGCGCCGTGGGATATGGCCGCTGCAGGAATTATTTGTGAGCAAAGTGGAGTGAAAGTAACAGACTTTGAAGGTCGGCCATTTCAGCCTTTTACCGCCTCAATTTTAGCGGCGAGACCCCCTTTTTATAAAGAGCTTAAGTCTCAGTTTAAACGCTAAGAATTAATGTTCACCTGTTGACAAAAATTCGCAGCACTCTATAATTTTAAGTAGATATAACCTATAAGTATTCCAAGGATGGAAGCGTGACAGAGACGATGAAAAGGTTCGTAAGAGAAGTAGCTCAATTTAGTGATGAGACTCTTATTATTACCTTGTCTATTTTAGTTTTAGTATTAGTGATTCTTGTGGCCTATTGGCACTATAACAAGAAGAAGTTTCACCAATTATCTCACCAGATACCAGCAAGTGTTTTAAAGACTTATTTGGATTCAATTATTCAAAATTCTACTTCTCTTAAGTCATCTCTTTTTAGAGGTGGGGGATTAGATATCGGTGAAGGAATTCCTTCGGTTGTTCCTGTTAGAGATTTACCTCCAGGAAATGTATCTGTTAGTGGTGATAGCTCAGAAGAGCTAAATCAAAAAGTTGCAGAGATAGCCTCTCTTACTCAAAGGCTTTCTGATAAAGACAGACAAATTACTGAACTCGACAATAAGTTGAGAGACGCTCAAGCAGCATCTTTAAATGCTGGGGGAGATTCATCAGAAGAAATTAAAATTCTTCAAGATGAGATTGAATCTCTAAGAGCTCAGTTGGCAGCTGCAGGAACAAATTCAGGAGCAGGGGATAATGATGGTCTTGCTGCAGAACTTTCTGCTGTTACGAAAGAGAGAGATGAATTAAAAGAAAGACTCATGGAATATGAAATCATTGAAGAAGATCTTGCAAATTTAAAAAGACTTCAACAAGAGAATGATCAATTGAAGAAAACAATTGCGGATCTTCAAGCAGACGGTCCTGCTGCTCCGGTTGAAGAGCCGGTTGAAGAGGCAGAGCCTACTCCTGAGCCTGTTGCGGAAGAGATTCCTGAAAGTGCCCCAGAGGAAGAAGACGATGAGGATTTAGAGGCACAAATGGCTGCCGCTATTACTGAATCAATGCCTGAGGAGGCTCCTGCACCAGCTGCTGCGGAAGCCGCCGTTGACGATGTTCCTGTTAATGATGGTGAGCAAAAATCTGCTGAAGAATTACTTTCTGAATTTGAAAAGATGTTAGGTTAATAAATTTAAGGATGAATATGAAAAAAATAATTTTACTAGTTCTATTATCTTCTTCACTTTCATCCTTTGCGAGCGTTGATGCAAAAGCAACTGATAAAGTAATTACAGAGTCTTTATTAAATAAATTTTCAAAGAAATCTAATAAGAAAGATCTCATCGCATTAAAAAAAGAAGTCATGTCCCATAGTGGAAAATCTGTACCAGCCTTAGTTCAAGTTATGAAAAATGGAAAGTATCCTGAAAAGAATAGATGGGTAGCAACATTTATGCTTGGAAAAATTATGGGAAAGAAATCAGCCCCATTTATTTCAAAATTTCTAACACATCCAAGCTGGGTCATGAGAATGGCCTCTCTTAAAACTCTCTTGGCCTTAAAAGGAGTAGAGTATAAGAGAAGCTTTAGTAATGCTTTAAAAGATAATTCATTCATCGTTAGATCTCAGGCTCTGGATAATATCTCTAAACTTGGCCTACGTAGCGAAGCCCCTTTTGTTTGGCAAATGCTCTATGACAAGAGAAACTACTATGCACCTAAGAAGGGAAGTTCTAAGAAAGAAGGAAACCTTAAGAGGACGAATCTTATTAAGAAAGCAATCCTTACAGTTGGTGATTTAAAATTTGAAAAAGCAAAAGTACCACTTCTGTCTATGATTCAAAAAGATAAGTATAAAGATATTTTTTCTGAAGTTAATACTTCTTTAGAGAAGATAACTGGTAAGAAATCTCCAGAAGGAAATAAGCAAGTAAAGCTTCGTTTTTGGAAGAAAATCGAAGTAGCAAGTAAGACAATTTAGAAGGCTTCTTCAAGTTCTTTAGATTTCTTTTCTTCAATCTTTTTAAGTTTATTATCAATTGAAATGACTCTATCTATTCTATAGAGAAGAGAGTTCTCTAGGATTCCATCTGTCCTAACAACTTTCCAACCTTGAAGAAAATCTTGTTCAACCATCTGTCTCTTAAAAACTGTAACCTTTGCGACTTCTCTCGTTCCGCTAAAACCTTTAACAACGTTTACAATTAGTTTAAACTTTGCAGCCTTTACAGCATCTCTACTTCCAAACGAGTCAGCGAAATTCAATTGTAGTGTGTTATCAATCCACCTTGTCTTAATAACTCCAGCTTCTTGATTTTGAAGGGCCAAGTCATATTTTTGCATGATCTGTAGTACAGCTTGCCAAGTTTGATTATAAGTAGATTTAAATAACTTTGAAGGAATTTCAAACTCTTCAGCAATCTCTTGAAATTGTTGGTAGCTGGAACATCCGCTAAAATTAAGAGGTAATACTAATAAAAGAAGAAAACTTCCTCTTTTTAATAGATTTTTGATAAGAATAAGATAATAAAATTGTTTTAACATTGTTATAATTTTAACTCAGATAATTTATAGACCCAAGAGAATATTGAGAAAGTTATGAGTAAAATAGAAATATTAAGAGATGTCCTCAATTTAGAAGCAAAATCTATCGAATTAGCTGCAAAACGCTTGAATGAAGAGATGATTTTAAAAATGGAGAGCATTTTTGAAGAATTAATTCAAACTGGTGGCGATATTGTCTTCTGCGGAGTGGGGAAGTCAGGACTTATTGGAGCAAAACTTGCTTCCACATTCACTTCTCTTGGACTTAGATCCTTTCTCTTACATCCTACAGAAGCTCTTCATGGAGATTTAGGAAGAGTTAGAGAGAATGATGTCATCGTCTTCTTATCAAAATCTGGAACAACAGAAGAGATTTTAAAAATTCTTCCTTTTCTAAAGTCTAAGAAGTCAAACTCGGTTGGCTTTCTTGGAGCTGTAAATTCACCAATTGGAAATGAATGCGCTGTCGTATTTGATTGTAGTGTTGAAAAAGAGGCCTGTATTAATAATCAAGCTCCAACCACAAGCTCAACTGTTGCACTAGCAATGGGAGATGCTCTTGCTGTCTTCTTTGAACATATGGTTAATCTTTCAAAAGAAGGCTTTGCCCAGAATCACCCTGGGGGATTTCTAGGAAAGAGTCTTCGTATGAAAGTAGATGATTTAATGTGGAAAAGTAGTGAGTGTGCAATTGTAGAATCTAGTGCGACTCTAAAAGATGTTATTCTTGAAATGACAAATAAACCTCTCGGCGCTTGTGCGGTCATAGATAAGGACAAATTTATCGGTCTTATTGTTGAGGGTGATATTAGACGTTGTCTTTCAACAGGCACAGGAGAGCTCTCTATTTCAGTGAGAGACTTCCTAAATAAAAGTCCAACAACTGTAACAAGAAGTACCCTAGCTTTTGATGCTCTAAAAGTAATGGAAGAAAGAACAAGTCCTATTGCTGTGGTTCCAGTATTAGAAGAGAAAGAGTTCTTTGGATTTATAAGACTACATGACCTACTAAAAGCAGGCCTTAGTCCAAATTCCTAGTTCTTCTATTTAGAATTAGAGAAATAATAATCAGAGTCATTACGATGAAGAGAGTCGGAAATAATCCATATTCTTGATAGAGAGTCTTTCCTCTCTCTTTAGTTTTTAATTTTACGTCTTGAATAACTTCTTTAAAGAGAGGACTTCTCTCTGTTTCACTTCCGTCTTGATAGATAATCGAAGTTATTCCTGTATTAGTCATTCTCACTATTGGTATATCAAATTCGAGGGCCCTCCACTTTGAAAGGAAGAGGTGTTGTTCTGGTTCAGCAGTTTCTCCGTACCAGCTATCGTTGGTGAGATTGATTAGAAAGTCGGGCTGAGTGTCGAGAGAGTTTAAGTTATCTTTTATAAATGATGAAAAAAGTATTTCGTAGCAAATTGCTGCACTAAATGGTGTTCCCTTATTTGTTTTAAAAAGAGTGTAATGATCTCCACTGGCAAAGAAAGAAATATTTTGTAGATACTGTGAGAGGTACTGGTTGAAAGGTCCAAACGGTAAGCCCTCTCCAAAAGGTATTAATTTCATTTTATGAAAGCGCTTCTTTAGAGTTCCATCAATTCCAAAGTGAAATGCAGTGTTGTACTCTGTTTGAAAATAGTCACTATTTTCACTAGAAGATTTATCGTAGCCACCTGTGAAAACTTCAGCATTGGTTATCCTTGCGACCTCTTTAATTAATTTAGGAGTATATCTCGCATCATTTTCCATTTTCATGGAATTCAAGAGCCTTGGATATGCAGTCTCTGGCCAAATGATTAGGTCAATTGGTTCAGTGCTTGTTACTGTACTTAGTCTTAGGTATCTCTCGTAAACTTCATCAAAGGCAAAAGGTTTCCCACTTTCAGAATTCACTTTTACAAAGTTACCTATATTGGCCTGAACGAGTCTTAGATTGTGGGAGACAGAATCTGTCTCATCTGTTTTCTTTAATGGGAGAGCGAAGTTTGCAATGAGGAAAATGAGAGAGGAGAAAATCGCTAATTTATCGAGCCTTGCATATTTAAGTCTATGAGCAATAGTAAGGGCTAACCAGAAATTTATGAAAGAAAAGAGTGGAGCACCAAAGAGAGGAGCTAGCCCTAGATAAGGAGCAAAGCTTAGCCAACTATGTCCCATGTGAGCAGGAAATTGCTGAGGAGTAAACCTCTCTACCAGTGTAAGCGCGATAGCGTAAATTATATGTCTACTTGATATGGAAGAAACAAGTGAGGACGACTTCACAGAGAACTTCTTGTAAAGTCTGTGTCCTAGAGTGAATAGGATTAAATGCGGACAAATTATTAAAGAAAAGAAAACTCCAAGCATCCAATTAATAGGAAAAGGTATTTCCCCAAAAACTTTTAGGGTTTCAGGAATCCAGTAGTAGCCAAGCGTATTGTATCCAATTGAGAATGAAAGAACACTTAGAATATCTAACCATATAGAGCGCTCCATCATTTCTTTCTTTGTAAAAGCAAGTGAATAAAGAAGAAGAGACATTCCTATAATTGTTCCAAGTGGGAATGAAGGAGCAAAAGTCATAGGGAATGCTGTTGCATAAATTATTCCTCCAATGAGGGGAATAAAAATTGTGACGGTCCATTTACTAGAAAACGGAGAACTCATATTTATCTCTTTTTTAAGTTTAGTTTTTTAAAATGATACTGTTCAAACAAGAAATTGCCAATTTTGAATATTTAATAGTACAATTTTATTATGGAAGTACAAATCGACCCAAGGAAGGGTAATTCAAATTTCTTACATACACCAATAAAAGAGATACAGCGCTGTCACCAATGTGATTCTGTATTTATAGATAACGGTGAATGCGAAACTTGTGGTTATCAATTAAATTTTGATTTTCTAGGCGACCCTCTCGGAGAGAAGAGTTTCTATTCCATTAGGGAGAGCTATTGGGAGAACCTAGGACCCCTAACAAGACTTCATGGTGACTTAGAACATTTCGATCCCCTTAACTTTAGTAGATATAAGAGAAAAATGTTTATGAGGTATAATATCCTCTTAGATTATTTCTATAATAGAAGTGAATATAGGGTTGAGGATAGAAATTTATATCTTCAAGAATTCACAGACTTGATCATAGAACTTATAAAGTATGGAGTCAGTGAAGATGAGCTATGGAAGAATGTTGATGAATCCTCTAAGCTTCATTCAATCTATGCAAAGATTCATGAGTCAATTGAATGTGCCAAACTAGAAAAAGAGAACTCACCGTCTCTTGTCTTAAGTCTTCTCGATTATAGGGTGTTTGGTCTGATGAGGGTTGGTGTGATAGCTATTACGTTCTTTGGGGGACTAGGTCTCGTTGCAGCTGCGCTATCATTCTACCGGTATATGTTATTTAATTATTAATTTGCTCTTCTTAAAAAGATTTTTCCTTCTTCAGTCTTCTCATTAAACTTTTGAGCGACTTCTCTTTTTACTTTTGAATCAGCAGCAATATTTGTTGGCTGATTTGATTCTCTTGTAAATTCTGCTGCCATCTGGTGAGCTTTTGAAGCATCTAGTCTTCCACCTGAAGCGCATTTTGTTGTAAGAGTAATTTCTTGTTTTGCTGATTTCTTGATAATCATTTTTAAATCTTCTGCAGACAGTTGTGGGTAGTGAGACTTTATTAGTGCCGCTACTCCTGAAACAAATGCTGTTGCCTGACTTGTTCCTGTTAAATATCCAGATCGGCTATGTGGAAGAGCTGATTTAATTCTATACCCTGGTGCCGAGATATCAACAGTTCTCTTTCCGTAGTTCGAAGAAGAGAGTATTTGCTTGCTTTGGTTGTGTGCAGTTACAGTAATAATATTCTTTAGACCATAACTTGCTGGATAGTAAGCATTGTCTTTATTATCAATATTTGATTCTTCATTTCCTGCTGCCGCAACAACTAGGATTCCTTTTTCTTCGGCTTTCTTTAAGATTTCTAGTTCTCTTCTATCTGGCTCTGGTCCACCACCTGAGTAGTTTATAACATCAACACCCATATTTACGGCGTAATCAAGGGCCTCAATTGTAGAGTTTAAGTTGTCTTGTCCATTAGCGTTTCTATTGTAATATTTTAAAGTAAGGATTTGTACTTTTGGGAATACACTTTTTACTATACCCGCTACGTGAGTTCCGTGACCGTGGTCATCGTTAGGCTTATTTACTGCAGTTCTTCCTTTGGAGAAATCGATTCCATAATTAAGAAGGCTCTCGTGTCCTTGAAGGACATGAATATTCTTCTTTAAGAATGGATGTTCAGGATCAATTCCTGTATCTATTACAGCAACAACAATATCTTTCTTCTTCTTGAAATTTCTCCAAGCTTCTATCAAGTTAATAGATGATGTTTTATTGTCAGGATCAATTCCCCAGCTGGCATAAGTAGATTTAAGTAAATTGAGGTCTAGTGATTCGGCATCTCTAACAACAGCTTCGCTCGCCTTGAAATACTTCTTCTTTGTAACCTTCTTTAACATTTCTTGGCTTAGACTAGATTTTCTAGACTTTCCAGCATCTGCCAAAGCAGAATGAGAAATGAGGCTTAGTGATAGGCCTAGGCTTAGAAGAACTGTAACGAGTTTTGGTCTAAGTTGTTGTGACATTAGATGAATCTCCATCGCAATAATAATCAATTTTTTTAGAAATGTCTCGGTTGAGAACACTTCAATAGTCTCTTTTAATATAAGCAAGGATTGGGCCAAGCTTTAGCCTATATAAACAGAGGGTTAGGGTAGGGAAAAAGGGAGTCTATTGTCTAAGCTTATGAGAGGTGTATAAAAACTAGTCACTTTAGGGGGAAGGGTGTTTAAAAGTTAACAGGTCATTTTGATGACAATATGGATGTGCGAATTGACCCTAGTTTCACTATGAGTCATCTAAAGTGCTAGAATTATATAACTAAAATTGGCATCTCACTTGCTTCATTAATAGGTGTGATCACGGATGGATCACGCTAAATAAGAACAAGGATGTAGAAATGAAATCAGTATTACTATCACTATCATTTATTTGTTCAATGCTCTTTTCAATGGTCTCATGTCAGAGCCAGGGAACTCGCTCACTTCCAACACATGAAGAAATTAGTAATAAGATTATTTTTAGAAATGATGCTCGAATTGAACAAGAACTTTCTCGGATGTTGCAAACAGCAGCAAAAACTCAAGGAGCTAAGTTTGTTCAGGCCCAGTTTAATTAAGCCACTTTAATTGAGAAGTAGTGAGCAAAGCTACCCGCTAGAACAAAGAGATGCCAAATGGCATGGGTGTAAGGGATTTTCTTTAAGGAATAAAAGATTACTCCTATGGAATAAAAAGCTCCGCCTATTCCCAACCATTTTATACTTTCACTTGAGAGTGAAGTACTAACCTTTGGCCAAAAGAGAATAACAATCCAACCCATTAAGAGGTAAGTTGAGGTAGAAATGAGTTTATTACTCTTTTTTACCTTCAGCTTATATATTGTTCCAAGAAGGGCAATTGACCAAACGATAGCTGTTACAAGCGTTCCCGTTTGTCCCCCCACTTTAATTAACATAAGTGGAGTATAGGAACCTGCAATTAAATAATAAATACAAATATGATCAAATTTCTTAAAAAGCTTTTTCTTATCTTCGCTCTTTGCCAAATGATAGAGTGAAGAAGAAGTGTAGAGAGCAATAAGAGAAAGTCCGTAGATGAGGTAGCTTATAATCATCGTAGGGTTGTCTGAATTCAAGCCTTGAACTAGTAGTGATACTAGTACGTAAATTGAAAGAACTACTCCGAGAATGTGTGTTAGGGAATTAGCAATTTCTTCGTTAGCTGTATAGCCACTTATATTTCTAGTATTCATAGAGTTACTATAAACTATTTCTTAAAGATAGGCAGGGGAGAGAGCTGGTATTACATTTATTTTACTTAAAAAAAAGGAGCAATTAAATTGCTCCTTTTATGCTTATTCTTTAATTTTAGAAATTACCCAATTCGTCCAAATCTACTTTGCTCACGCTCTTGTTCTTCAGCGTGAGTAATACAAAGAGTTGTCCATGGTTGATTTTCAAGTCTTTTACTTCCGATAGGATCATCACAATCTTCACAGAAACCATATGTTCCATCTTCTACACGTTCTAAAGCGGCTTCAATGGCCCTAAGTTTTCCGAGCTCTCTTTGGCGCATATTGAAAGTAACTTGTTGATTTATTACACTTTGAGCTAGATCAGCCTCATCAGCTAGATCATCGCTAGAAATTTGTAGGTCTTCAGTAGACTTTAATAGCCCACCATTAAGAATATCCTGACGTTTCTTTAGTAGAATTTGTTTAAAGTGTTCGAGATTGACCTTTCCCATACTATTCCTCCTTGAATACTTGGCAACAACAAATGGTTAATGTTGAGCATGGTTGGCCCACACAATATTTTAAACATTGCTTGTATACAATACAAGCTAAAAATTATGCAGGGTGAAATAGGAGTTGTATTTAGAATAGGTGATCAAAATACTCGGTAAGGAGGTTTCTATGAATAAGAAAGAAGCGGCAAAGGCCATAGGTCATATTCCCTCTGGTCTCTTTATTGTGGCCACAAATGATGGAGGACGAAAGGATGGGTATCTAGCAAGTTGGGTACAGCAGGTAAGCTTTGAGCCTCTTTTAATTTCTATCGCTATTAATAAGGGAAGACCTGGTTACGAAGCGATTATGTCTGGAAAAACTTTTACAGTAAATGTTGTAGGTGAGCATGAGATGGGTTACTTGAAATATTTCTGGAGCGGCTATGATCCAAGTGATTCACCATTTGATAAAATAGATTGTAGTTTGAGTGAGTCAGGTGGAGTAATACTAAAAGACGCTAAGTCAGTGCTTGAGTGTCGTTTGAAAAGCACAGTGAATCCAGGCGATCATGAAATTATTATTGCAGAGGTGACGGCGAGTTATACATTGAGTGAGGGCGCGCCTATAAAAGTGCACACCCGAACAACTGGGTTAGATTATTAAGGTCGTGGAGGGATCTACTTTTGTTTTAGATCTCTCCAAGACTTTCCTTGTCTATTCTTTGAATTCTTTTGAAATTCATAGACTGCATTTCTATGCTGCTTATAAGTTTCAGAGAAAATATGAGTTCCATCATTCTTGCTGACGAAGTAGAGATAGTTGTGTTTCTCTGGATTTAAAACTGCCTTGATAGACTCTATTCCTGGATTTGAAATAGGACCAATAGGGAGGGCAGGTATTTTATAAGTATTATATTCAGTTCTTTCTAAGAGATGTTTCTTTCTGAGGTTACCGTTGTAGTTTTCCCAGATTCCGTAAATTGTTGTTGGGTCTGACTGAAGCCTCATTTTCTTCTTGAGTCTATTGGTAAAAACTCCTGCAATTTGTGGTCTCTCAAAGCTTGCACCAGTTTCTTTTTCTACAACTGAAGCGAGAATAATTACTGAGTGCTTAGAGAGTTTTGACTTAGAGAAGTCAACTGCTGAGGTCTTATCATTAAATGTATTAACCATTGTTCTAATGACTGTGGACGCTGGAGTATTCTTAGCAAAGTGATAAGTCTCTGGGTAGAGGTAACCTTCAACTCGTGAAGCAGGAATACCTAAAGTTGAAACAAAGTCAGGATTCTTAGAAAGTTTAATAAAGTCTTCTTTATTTGTGATCTTATCGCTTTCTAAAATGTCTGCAATTTGAAAAAGGTTCTTTCCTTCTGGAATTGTCACAGAAATCGTTTGTCCCTTCCCCGTTGTGAGTAGGTCAATTACTCCAAGCATATTAATACCGGGCTTAATAATATAATTTCCGGCCTTGAAGCTATTTAAGCGATTGTAGATCTTATTGTATCTATAAAATAGTTTAGAACTACTTATGATATCTTCAGTTGCTAGGTGATGATTAATCTTTGAAAAGCCTTCTCCTGGCTTTATTACAAAGGTTTTCTCTGGCCCATCATACTTCCATACGGCGATAGAATAATAAATCTGCACTGCTACAGCACTACAGGCAAGAAGAGGAACTAAAACTAAAAATATAAATAGGTGTTTTTTTGTCATAATATTCACAGGATAAAGGGCAATTGCATTCTCGACAAGTGCAAAGAATTTAATTCCTCATAAAGTCTTCAAGAATTATCGTGGCCGCTACTTCGTCAATTCTCTTTGGGTCTATCTTAAAGTTAAATTGAGGAGAGTTCATCATTCTCTCTTCAGCTGCAGTTGAGCTTAGTGTTTCATCTTGTTCAAAAACTTGGATTTCTTTAAAGCGCTCCATTAGCTTCTCTTTAAAAAGCTTTATTCTAGTAGTCATCTCTGACTCATTACCGTCTAAATAGTAGGGAATTCCTAGAACGATTACTTCTACAAAGTCTTCCTCTATAATGATGGTTAGCTCATTTAAAAGTTGTTCATCACTTTGATAAATCACTCTTCCCCTTGCTTGCGGAAAGGGCTCTCTACCAGGACAATAGCAGGCAAGGCCAGTGACTTTGGTTCCGTAATCTATAGAAAGTATATTCAAGCCTTTGAATTTGCTGAAATTTTGATAGTTTTCGAATTCATTCTTCATAGGACTATTTTCTAACGAAGATTCTGCTCTGTGGCAAGTAATATCACCTTGACATATTTACAGGCCATCAAGGATAATGAAGTTACTAAATCAGATATAACTTCCCTCGAAATTTAATACCTAATAAAGCCTCGGGGCGTGTAAACCACAAAATTATAATCCAAAATTAAAAATTATCAGGAGACAGGATTAATGCACCTTAATGACCTAAGAGAAAAGGAAATTAAAGAACTCATTACGATGGGTGAAACTTTAAAAGTAGAAAATGCTTCGGGAATGAAAACTCACGAACTCATCTTCGCTCTTTTAAAAACATCAGCTAAGAACAAAGAAGATATCTTTGGTTCTGGTGTTCTTGAAATCTTACCAGATGGTTTTGGATTTCTAAGATCTCCTGGATATAACTACCTACCAGGTGCCGATGATATTTACGTATCACCAAGTCAGATTAGAAGATTTGGTCTTAGAAAAGGTGATTCTTTAGAAGGTCAAATTAGGCCGCCAAAAGATAATGAGAGATACTTTGCTCTTCTGAAAGTTCAGACAATTAACGGTCAAACTCCAGAAGGTCATAAGAAAACAGTACTCTTTGATAACTTAACTCCTCTTTATCCTGAAAAACAAATCAACCTCGAATCAAAGCCAACTAATTACTCTACAAGAATGATTAATTTATTCGTACCTCAAGGTTTTGGGCAGAGATGTCTAATCGTAGCACCTCCTAAAGCTGGTAAGACGATGCTTCTTCAAGAGATTGCAAACTCAATTACTGATAATCATCCAAAAGCCAAATTAATAGTTCTTCTGATTGATGAAAGACCGGAAGAAGTAACAGATATGAAGAGAAATGTTCAGGCAGAAGTTGTATCATCTACGTTTGATGAGCCAGCTAACCGTCACGTTCAAGTTGCAGAAATGGTTCTTGAAAAAGCAAAGAGACTTACTGAAGCAGGGGACGATGTTGTTATCCTTCTAGACTCAATTACTCGTCTTGCTCGTGCTTATAACACTGTTGTTCCACCATCTGGGAAAATCTTATCTGGTGGTGTTGATTCAAATGCACTACATAGACCGAAGAGATTCTTTGGTGCCGCTAGAAATATTGAAAATGGTGGATCTCTAACAATTATTGCAACAGCTCTAGTTGATACAGGTTCAAGAATGGATGAGGTTATCTTTGAGGAATTCAAAGGAACTGGTAACTCTGAAATTCAACTTGATAGAAAGTTACTAGAGAAGAGAATTTTCCCTGCTCTAGATATTAATAAGTCATCAACTCGTAAAGAAGACCTTCTTATGGATCCTCTCGATCTTCAAAGAACGTATGTTCTAAGAAAAGTTCTTCACCCAATGTCTACGATTGATGCAATGGAGTTTATGCTCCAAAGAGTTACAAAGACTAAGACAAATGCTGAGTTCTTAGAATCAATGAACTCTTAAAGAAAAACTTTTTATGAAATGAGCGCCCTTCCAATGTGAAGGGCGTATTTATTTGTAGGCCGCAAAATATTAGGAAGTATGTATGTCCATGTTTGATAAGCTTGATGCCGTAGTTGAAAGATTCGAGTCTCTAACTGAAAAATTAGCTGACCCTACAATTTACGATAGGCAAGATGAGTTTAAGAAAATTTCAAGTGAAAGGTCAAATCTTGAAGAAGTCGTTATCGCCTATAGAGAATATCGTCAAATTAAAGAAGATATTGATGAAGCGAAAGACATTTTAAAAAATGAAAAAGATGAAGACATGAAAGAGATGGCCAAGGAAGTTCTTGCAGAGAATGAGCCTTTAGTTACTCCAATGGAAGAAAAATTAACAGTTCTTCTTCTTCCTAAAGATCCTCTTGATGATAGAAATGTGATGATGGAAATTAGAGCAGGAGCTGGTGGTGATGAGGCTTCAATTTTTGTTGGTGACGTGTATAGAATGTACTCAAATTACTTTAGAGATCTTGGTTTTAAGTTAGAGCAAGTTTCTGTATCAGAAGGTGATGAGGGGATTAAGGAAATAATTTTCTCTGTTTCTGGTGAGAAAGTGTACTCAAAACTTAAATATGAATCAGGTGTGCACAGAGTTCAACGTGTTCCTAAGACAGAGTCTCAAGGAAGGGTTCACACATCTACAATTACAGTTGCTGTTATGCCTGAAACTGATGATGTTGAATTTGAGCTAGACTTAAATGACGTGCGTATCGATGTTTACCGCTCGGGTGGAGCTGGTGGACAGTCTGTAAACACGACTGACTCTGCGGTTAGAGTAACTCACATTCCTACAGGAACTGTTGTTGCTAACCAGGATCAAAAGTCGCAGTTAAAGAATAAGGAAAAAGCTCTAAGAATTTTAAAAAATAGAATCTTCGATAAAATGCTTCAGGAACAAAATGCAATTGAAGCTGCGGAGAGAAAAGGGCTTGTCGGAACAGGGGATAGATCTGAGAGGATTAGAACTTATAATTTTCCACAAGGAAGACTGACTGATCATAGAATCGGATTAACTCTCTATTCTTTAGATAAAATTATCGAAGGGGATATGGCCCCCGTGACTGATGCTCTAATTGCTCACAATCAAGCAGAGCTGCTAAAAGGTCAAGAAGAGTAATGACTCCAATTAACCTGGGTACATATTTAGAGAAGTTCTTCTCTGAGAGAGAGATCAGACTTTCTGAACTCTACCCAGGACTGTCAATCAATCGCTTAAAAGATGAGCTCAAGCAATATGCTAGACAAAGGAAAGTGAATGTTGATGACCTTTTTTCTCTTAGATATATTCCAAGTAACACTAATCCGATAACTTACTTCTTTGATAGTTTAATTAAGGGATATCCTCTTGAGTACATTAGAGGTAGGGCCCACTTCTATAAGTCTGAATTTGATGTTTCTGAAACAGTACTCATTCCTAGAAGTGAAACTGAAATCCTTGTTGAAACTGCAGCTTCATTTCTAAGAGATTGGATGAAGATGTCAGATGAAAGACTTAAGGTTCTAGATATTGGAACTGGAAGTGGAGCGATTATAATTTCACTTCTTCAAGAGATGCCTCGTCCTCTTGAAGCTTACGCAACAGATATTTCAAAAGATGCGCTTGAAGTTACGAGACGAAATTATTTCAATTTGCGCTATACTATTCCTAGAGAGTCTTCACTTAGACTTGTTCATACGGATAGAATGAGTGATTTAAGTGAAGAAAACTTTCATCTCATAGTAAGTAATCCTCCCTATATAAAAAAGAGGGAGGACAGAGACTTCGTTCACAATCAGGTGGATACTTACGAGCCTCATTTGGCATTGTATCTAGAAGATGATGAATACGATGAATGGTTTAGAACCCTCTTTAAGCAAGTATTACACTCTCTCTATGAAGAGGGGATTTTTATAATGGAAGGTCACGAAGACCACTTAGAAGAATTGGCAAATGTATGTAGTATGATTGGATTTTCATCTGTGAAAGTTCTTAAAGATTATACAAATAGAAACCGTTTTATCTTTGCAAAGAAATAATACTTAAATAGGAAATAGAGATGGACAAAATTATTGTAGATGGACCATGTAAATTAGAGGGAAGTGTTAAAATTTCTAAAGCTAAGAATGCTTATCTTCCAATCCTCTCGGGAGTTCTTTTAAGTGATAAGAAAATTACTTTAAATGAAATTCCAAATCTTCGAGATATTAATACTATGTTAACCCTCTTAGGTAACTTAGGTGTTGGTATCGAAAGAAATGGGGATTCTGTTGTTTTAGATCCTTCAACTCTAAATTCTCATGAGGCAACTTATGATCTTGTAAAGACAATGAGGGCTTCAATTTTTACTTTAGGACCAATACTTACAAGATTACATAAAGCAAAAGTTTCACTTCCTGGTGGGTGTGCGATTGGAACAAGACCTATTGATCTTCACTTATCAAACCTTGAGAAGATGGGAGCGAAGATCACTCTAGAAGGTGGATACGTTTACGCTGAAACTGATGGACCATTGAAAGGGGCTCACCTTGTTCTGGCTTTTCCATCTGTTGGAGCAACTGAGAACTTGATGATGGCCGCTGTATTTGCAGAAGGAATTACAACTATTGAAAATGCTGCTCTTGAACCTGAGATTGATGACCTTGCTAACTTCCTGAATGCGATGGGAGCAAAGGTTACTGGAATTGGAACAAAGAAAATTCAAATTGAAGGCGTAAAAGAACTTCATGAAGTAAATTACACTGCAATTGGAGACCGTATTGAAGCGGCAACTTATATAATGGCGGCGCTTGCAACAAAGTCTAATGTTAAAGTGACAGATTTTAATCCAAGTCACCTTGAATTTGTTCTTGATGAGCTTAAGACAATGGGAGCAAAACTAAATATTGGAGATAACTTTGTTGAGGTTCTTCCAAGTGATCTAAAAGCTTGTAAGGTCGATACAGCTCCATTTCCTGGTTTTCCAACTGACGTACAGGCTCAAATGATGGCACTTGTGACTCAGGTAAAGGGAAGCTCGATTATCACTGAGCATATTTTTGAAAATAGATTTATGCATGTTCCTGAGTTAAATAGACTTGGTGCTCATATAGAGCTTAAAGGGAACACTGCCTTTGTTGAAGGTGAAAGTAAATTAAAGGGCGCACCTGTTATGTGTACTGACCTAAGAGCTTCTGCGGCACTGATTATTGCAGCACTTGCCTCTGAAGGAAAGACTGAGATTTCTAGGGTCTATCACTTAGATAGAGGGTACGACAATCTTGCAAGTAAATTACAAGATCTTGGAGCTAAGATCACTAGGTCCGCGGAGTCGTAATGAGTGATTGTATCTTTTGTAAAATAGTAAAAGAAGAAATTCCTTCGACCAGAGTTTATGAAGATGAATTTGTTATAGGATTTAGAGATCTAAATCCTCTTGCAAAAGAACACTTGCTATTTATTCATAGAGATCACTCTAAAGATATAAACGATCTTTCTGATGCTAATCCTGCTCAATTAAGTGATGTCTTTAAAGCGATCTCCTCTTATTCTAAAAGCTCTGGACTTGCTTCAAGTGGGTTTAGAGTTGTGACAAATTTAGGAAGTGATGGTTGTCAGACTGTATTTCATACACATTTTCACGTTCTTGGTGGAGAGAAATTAGGTGGCTTTGGTTCATAAGTGAATTAATTTCTCTGACCATCTTTTAAATCAAGTCATTTTGCAGCCCTTCTCTCATATTGCTCCTAACCAAGGAGCTATTATGAAATTTACGCTACCATTACTTATTACCCTATCTCTTATCTCTTGTAGTAGAAAGAGTGATTTAAAGCCTGTTATTCCATTTGATGATTCTTCTAAGGTTGCGTCTACAGAGAAAATAGAAGCCGCATCTATTTCCAAACATAGTTCTTTCTATGGTTTTCCAATTCTAAAATTGCACGGAGTTGAATCGGAGTTTTCTATTTTAGGATCTAATGGAGAAGTTGTTAGGAAGGTTCCAGTAAAAATAGAAGAAAGATCATTTATTAGAAAGAAGTTATTAGATATTCTAGAAAATCCTTACTCTCAAAAATTAAGCATTGAAGACCTTGTTACGCATGAGTACTTCGTGTCTCCCAGCGAAGTTTTAAAGGTGATAAATCACCACAGTTTTGGAGAACTTAGTAATTTAAGACTTCAGACAAATTCAAAGCTTCTACTTGAGTCTTCTAAAGAGGGAATGATTGAATCCTTGGATTATGAAGCTGAAATCTCTGAGGTCGAAAGCAATCGGGTTCCATTTACTCTTAGAAACTCAAGTGAGCAGACAGATGGTTTTGAATTTGGAGTAAAGCCTAAAGAAAGTTATAGCTTCTTAACAGGTGAAGCATCGGTGGAAGAGACTTTAAAGAAAGTTCTTTCAGGAAGTGGAATACGTTATCATCTTTCAAATTTTGAACTAGAGGAGCGTAGCCTTGAAGATTGGAAGAGTAGTGTTCTCTCGGAGGGAAGCGTTCTTATAATCTCTAGAGAGGAAGGGGAAGAGTACAGCTTTATTCAAAGAGGTGAAAGCGTTGAAGAGGCGCTCGTGAGAGAGGGAAAGACCTTTGATTTAAATAGTGACTTTAGGATGATCAACTTTCTTAAAATGAATGAAGAAGTAAGTGAAGGTCAAATCCTCGCTCTCTTTGTAATGGGAGGTGATAAGAATAAGGTAAAAGGTCAAATTTCAGAGTCTAAAAATATTAAAGAATTTAGTTTTACTAAAAAGAAAAATAAAGATGTTCACTTCTTTATTCAGCTAAGTGGAAGAAGTCATACCATTAAGCATTGGTATGAATCACAAGTCGTAATATTCACGGAAACTGGGGCGTATGGAACTTTTAGAAGTTCTAGAAGTTGTAATGTGAGCAGAAGAAAAGTTGTAAGCTCTGCTACGACTTTAGATATAGCTAAAGAAAAGTGGTCATACACTCTCTTCTATGGAGGAAGGAGTATTTCTCTAGAATCTTTAGTTAAAGAAAAGAAAGCAAAAGTGGAGGGGCTAGGACGAACTCAGAAGATCACTCTCTTTGATCTTCCTGGAAGTGGTGATTTTGCAGATGTTCGTTTTGTTTTAAATTCAGAAATGAAGGAAGTTGATATTGTTCAGGATAAAGGCCAATGTGTTCTGCTCTATAGTCGTAGTCAAATGCACGGAGGGGAAGATCCTGATTGGATTCGTATTAGGGAGGAAAAGTTTCAAAACTTTCAAGAATCTAGTTATAAGGACTTTATTGGTACTGAAAAAATGATGGATTTAATAATTGTAAACTAAGAAAAATGAAAAAGGGCCTAAAGGCCCTTTTCTTATTGAATATTTTCAGAGAGTCCAGTGAATAGAGTTCCAAGAATTGCTTTTTGCATTCTGCTCATTTCATAAACTTCGGCCATAATGACCACAGGACTCTTTTTTATTGTAGCAGTAATAACAAGTTGCCCTTTTTCTTTAGAGTACTCCGCTATATCAAAACCACTATTAAAGTCTTTATCGTAATTTGACATTATTTTTGCTTCAAGTTCTCCACCCTCTGTTGGATTTGGAACTCTTTCCCCTTCAATCTTAACTTGAATCAATTTATTCTTCTCGTTTTCTTTTTTGGCAATTTGAATATCATTGAAAATAATACGAATTGATTTTGCTCCAAGGTTTGCTTTTAGGATGAACCAAAGTTCTTCAAAGAAAGTGGTTCTATCATTAGGCCATAGACCATTTAGATGGTTGATTACTTTAAAAAGTTCTTCAAGAAGAGTGACGTTATTTTGAAGAAGCCAATTATCATGTACTTTTGAAAAAATACTTCTAACTTCTTCAAGAGGCATACTTTGAAACGAGTCATAATCAGAGTTAATTTCTTTCAGAGACCTAATTGGAAAATACTTGCTGTCTTCTAGAAGAGCTGCTTTAAGATCTTCATTTTCCAATTGCTCTTCATCATAGAAAAGAGCTTGAAGGTTTGAGTTTTTTAATTCACTTAGATCTAGTATCTTCCCATTATCATCACTTTCATTATTAAATGATTTTAATAAAAATTGATTTTCAGATTTAATTAAACCTAGATTGAATTCCATTTTCTCTTCCTGTCTTTGACTTTATAAAGTTGATCAAAATTCTATCCTATAGTCCTGAAATTGTGAATTAATGATTCAAAAATAGCTGTAATAGAGGAGGATTTTGCACGGGGCGTTGACTCTCTAGAGCTATGTTAGAATATATTAATGAGATTTTTACTACTTACGCTTTCAATTCTCACTATTTTTAGTGCTTACTCCCAGGATGAGAGGAGCTTTCGCGAGCTCTTTAGTGCGGAACTTGATAAAGAAGTGAGGGATGAAGTTGCTGAGGATGCTAAATATGTAGTGACAACACCACTTTACAAAATAGATTTAGATGGAGACTTTCGAAAGGAGTCGATTTTCTATGAATTCAAAGACGGAAAGTCATGGATACATTTCCTAAATTACGACGAGACAAGGCTCAAATCTTTCAAGTTAGAAGTTAATGGCTATGGAGCCAAGGTCTATAAAGTAAGGGTCAGAAACCTGTCTAAAGATACCCTTGGACTTGTCTTCTTCTTCTATGAGGGCTTAACAAAGTATACGGAGATAAATTCAACGGTCAGGCTCTACTTTGTGACAATTGATAATAAAGACCTTTCTAAAATATATATGGAAAAAGGCCCAATTTTTTGGGAAGAAAAGAGAACTCACCAAGGCCATTACTTTCAAAGACCTAATGAATTGAGTTTTGTGGATTTTAATAAAAATGGGACTAAAGAAATTTTGGTAAAGCAGGGCAATACTGCGAATGTATTTATGTATCTCAAAAGAGGTAAGTGGCTGAAATTCTAGATAAATTATCCTCTGGTTCTCCTCAAGAATTTTATGTAATTCACCGATAAGATTAATAGTTTATTATTCTTAAGAAGTGGAAAATTCATGGATTTAAAAAAGCTGCTATTCTTTCTATTTTTAATCACAGTTGTTTCGTGTTCATCGACATCTAAAATTAATAGAGGCGTAGCCTCGTTAGATGAAGTAAAGCCTTCTACCAAGGGAAGCTGTGCTCAAATAATGAAGAGCTTTATTAGCGGTAGGAAAATTGTTAAAAAGAATGGCCTTGGAAGCCTCTTTCCTAGCCCTAAGAAGTACACGCCTGCTGAAATGGCACAAGTTCAAAAGGTAAGCGACCGTATTGGTAATCGCTCAATTGCAAGAATTCCTCAGGATAGAATTGAGAGAGACTTTCAAACATTCGCTTATTCGAAAATGGTTCAGGATAATTTAAAAGAAATAGATCCAGTTGAATACAACACGTGGTTTAGACTCAATGTTGATTCTGTGGTTTCAAACTTTGATCGCTCAAAAAGCGTTAGTGATAATTTTGATTCAACACTAGATACTTTCAAAGAGTGGAAAAGAGATAACGGTTTTTCTTTTAAAAATTTAGTAAAATTAAAAAAATCATCTACTCAAAGTAAACAAGTGATGAAGAACTTACAAGAATCTGCTATGGCCGATTACAATGGTATTATTTCAAAGAAAATAACAAGCTATAGTAATTATCAAGAATTTTTAGATGACAGTGTTGCGGCTATTTCTAATTTCCACACTTTTGAAGAAAACTTTCAGGGCCCAGAGTATTTAAGGTGGTTGTCTGACAATGAACTTCTTTCCGAGAGCGTTTTCTTAAAATTAAAAAATAGTGCTGATGATGGGCAGTCCTTAGGGGACCTTTTATCAAATAACTATGTAGAATTTATTCCGTTTTCTAAAAAACCTAAGATGCCAAAGAAGTCGATTAAAGAAAAAATAAGTAATTATATTATCGATATGTTTACCAAAAAGAAAAAAGATATTGATGATTGTGGTGGAGATACTGACTGTGCTCTTGAAGAAACAAAATCTATTTTTCAAAGAATGATAGGGGCGGATAAGTTTAAAAAGAATTTCAGCTGTCTTAGACAATTTCCTCAAGCGCGTAATGCGATGTATGCCGACTTTGTTGTAACTTGGTCAATGCTTGGTTACCTTTACAAGAATAATAGTGAAGACTTTCAAAGATTCCCTTGGGAAGTTGTCGCAAATGGATTGATTTTTACTCCAATAATGTCTGAAATTAATTGCCAGTCTTCTTTTCAAACAAGAAACGCTTTTGGTGGGGCAGTTAATATTGCAAAACAACCATCTAAGACGAAGGCCTTCCTTAGAAACTGGAGGCGCGTTGCAGGAGTAGGTGTAGCATCAGGAGTTGGATTAGTTGGACTGGGCATTGGATTTAATGAACTCTATGCAGCTCTAGGGAGTCCTGTTGAAAATTCGGAGTCGTTAAAAGAGCAAATGAGAATGCTACCATTTATGTTTATGTGGTCTGGAGTCCTAGGAGGATTAAAGAATGTCGCTATTTTAAATCCTTTAAAGCATAAAGTTATTCCAAAGCTTGCAGGCTTAATACAGTCAAAAACTGGAGTTGCGGCAGGTTCAATTATTTCTCTGAGTGCTCTCAATGTAACTCTATCTAGTGCTAACGAGTACTATAGTAGTTATAGTTTTAATGAGATCTGGAGATATCATGTATTGCCAAAGTATTTAGAAATTATCGGTTACGATTCTCCTGGTGACCAAGACCTAAACGGTGAAACAACCGTTGAGGCCTTTGATGAAAATACTGATGTCTACGTTACTGAGTATGAAGAAGGAATCAAGACCTCTGTCACGGTAGAGAAGTCTTACGACGAAGATGGAAAGGAATATATTAAAGTTGAAGATATAGAGATTGAAATTCCAGATTATATAATAGAAGAATCTGTAAATGAGATACCTAAGGCCGAGTAGCTTAAGAGGCCTTAGGGAAATTCATATCATCATCGTTATCACTTTCTCTCTTAGAATCAAGATCAACTACATTAGAAGGCACTTCTTCTTCAAGATCTTTCACCCCTTTCATTAGGCCAAGCCATACCGCTATTGGTAGTAAACAAATCATAAGAATAACAATTGTCTTATTTGTTGTAGATTTACTATCATCCATCATTTCTACATTCGTTTCTTTGACGGGACTTTTTCTAACAGGGGCTAAAGACTTTGATTTCTCATTTTGAGTAAAGTCAAAAGGTGTCGCTTTAGATGGAGCAACGTCGTCGTATTGATCAATCGAAATTCCCGAAACTGGTTCTACCGCTGGCTTTCTCGCAAAAGTCATCGAGCTCGTTATGAGGGCCAGAAAGAGAAATAAAATGAGCTGTCTATTAAATTGTTTCATATGTAACCACTTGAAAATAGGTTCGGTGCCTCTTTGGAAACCCTAAATATTTTTCACGAATACTTAGGAGGGCTCTTCTATATGATACATGGCAATGTGATGTAATTTTAGTGAGAAAATTTCACCCTAGGGAAAGCTATGAATACTGTGATTGAGAAAGCTAAATTAAGTGATGTCAGTGAATTATTATCACTTTATCTTTCAGTGTATGGGGAAGATTATCCATTAGATATCGGAACGAAACGCTCGGTTATGGAAGAAGGATTAAATAATCCAGATAAGAATCATTGGTATGTCATGAGATGTACGAATACTAATCAAATTATTGTTTCTGGAATTATTCAGATTGAAGAAGAAAATAAAATTGGAAAACTCTCAGGCGTTGCTGTTCATGATGAGTTTAGAAAGCATGGTCTAGCAACAGGATTTATTGGCCATGCAGTGAATGAAGTTCTAAGAGAGAAGAAGCTTGTTAACTCAATCTATGCAACTGCAAGAACGATATCTCACTCTTCACAGACGATGCTTATGAAGAATGGTTTCATTCCTCTTGGTTTCTTTCCAAATTGTAGACGTATTAAAACGTATGAGACTTTAGCTCTACTTGCCATTTTTGCAGATGGTGTTTTAGAAAAGAGAAAAGTTCCAAAAGTTGTTCCAGAGTCTGTAGAGCCCTTTTATTCCTTAGTTGAAAAAGAAGTCACTGGACTTGAAAGTAATTTTGATAGAACTCCTTGTTTAATTAAGAAAGATCATCAATTTCATGATCTCACTTCGAAAGAAGGAGAATTTGAATTTATCTTTGCAAAAAACTTCGTAGAGAAGAGATTCTTTGAAACTTTTAAAGATGATGAAGAATCTGTATTTTATCCATTTCATAAACCAAATCTCCTAATATCAAATATGGAAGAGGGAATTGAAATCTTTGCTTCTTTTAGCAAGAAAGATCATTACTGTGTGATTATTACAGCTAATAAAAGTATTATAAGCCTTGGGCAAAAAATTAATAAAATGCTCTTTGCAATGAAAGAAATTGGAATTTACTACGTTGAGACAATGGTTCGCTCTGATAGAAGAGAGCCAATTTGTTTTTTAACGGAGAATAACTTCCTTCCTTCTGCAGTTTATCCAGCGATGAGAGTTGAAGAAGGATTTGCACAAGATTATATACTACTGGCCAGAACAATGGTTCCTCTCGACTTTAGTGAATTAGCTATACATAAATCCTTTAAGCCTTACCTTGATCAATATGCAAAACAGTGGATTGATATGCACTTAAATATTTTGAGGATAGAGTAATGTCTAATCCTCAAGTTCCAGATGAAAAAGAACTAAGAGCAATAAGTGAACTTTGCTTAAAGGAAAATCCTTATCAAAACTTTCATGAAACGGATGAATTATTTCTAACTGCCATGAAAGAGAATATTTCGTGGCATTATAAAAGAAATGAGTTTTATAAGAGGTTAATTGATTCTGAGAGATTCGAGGGTGAGGCTTTGAAGTCAGCAGAAGACTTAGAAAGAGTTCCTCATATTCTTTCTAACTTCTTTAAGTATCATGAAGTAAAATCAATTACAGATGAAAATGTTTACTTGCATTTAACATCATCTGGAACAACTGGACAAAAATCACAAATATTCTTTGACGAATGGACTATCAAATCTGCACAGAAGATGGTCGATAGTATCTTTCATTCTTATAATTGGAATAGTGAAGAAAGAACAAATTATCTCTTGTTTACTTACGAGCCTGAAGAAGGAAGCAAACTAGGAACTGCTTATACAGATAATTTCCTTTGTAAGTACGCTCCAGTAAATGAAGTGCACTATGGGATTCGCTATCTTGGTAAAGAGGAAGGGCATAAATTTGATGTCTTTGGTTGCATAGAGGCATTGAAGAAATTTGAACGTGATGGAATTCCTGTGAGAGTTTTTGGGTTTCCCTCTTTCTTCTTCTTTACACTTTCTAAAATGAAAGAACTAGGAATAGAGCCACTAAAGCTTTCTAAGAACTCTCTTGTATTTCTTGGGGGAGGATGGAAGGGCCATCAAGATAAGGCCATCTCTAAGAGTGAATTCTATTCTCTTTGTGAAGAGATGTTAGGAATACCTAATGAGAGACTGAGAGATGGGTTCGGGTCAGTGGAGCACTGTATTCCTTATATAGAATGTGAGAAGCATAATTTTCATATTCCAGTGTGGTCTAGGGTCTTAATTCGAGATGTAGAATCTCTAAAGGTTTTACCTGATGGAGAGATTGGCTATTTAAACCTTATCTCTCCCTATATTACTTCAGCTCCAGCAAATAGTATCTTAATGGGAGATCTTGCAGTCAAGAGAAGCGATTGTGATTGTAGCTTAAATACCCCTTGGTTTGAAATTTTAGGTAGAGCAGGAATTTCAAAGAATAAGAGTTGTGCAGTTGCGGCCAGCGAATTGATTGGAAAGGTGTAGATATGAAAGTATTTGCAAAAGGAAAAAATTTAGAAACCCTAAATTATGATGAATTAAAGTTGATCGTTAGAGATTCAGCCTGTCGCTCTTTAGAAATTGAAAACGTTGTAAGGGCACTCGACCTATTTTCTAAAAAAGTTCTCACTCTTGATTTAGATCAGGGGCTTGCTCGTGAAATTTCAACTTTTTGTTCTCAAAAAGGAATAGAAGGAAAACTAAAAAGTGAGTTAGGTTCAATTAACCCGTTTGATATTAAGCGAAGAGATTTCAAGACTACCGAAATGGAGTCTTACTATCCTCTTGGAACTTTACTTCATATCACCTCTTCTAACTCAGAAGGTTTAGCCTTTCTTGCCTTAGTCGAAGGTTTAATAAGCGGTAATATTAATATTGTAAAGTTGAGTAGAAGAGATAGTGATATTTGCTTCAAGCTCGTTGAGATACTTCTCTCTTTCGATAAATCAAACTTCTTGAAAGACAGAATTGTCTTACTGCAAGATGCAAGTATTGGTTTAGAAGAGTTAATTGACTTGAGTGATGGGGTTTCTTGCTGGGGAGGAGATAGTGCTCTAAATTCTATAAGAGCATTAGTTCCAAGTTCTAAGAGGTTTATTACTTGGGGGCATAAAATATCATTTGCTCTAATTGATATGGACGGCGACCTTAAAACTAAGGCCGATAAATTGGTCTTAGAGATACTTAAGTATAATCAACAGGCGTGTTCTGCTCCACAGGTATGTTATGTATTAGATGCAAGTTTTTCTGAAATAAGAGACTTTTCTAAATTACTAGATGAGGCTTTTTCTGAGTCTTTAGATATAACTTCCCTAGAACTTGATATTCAAGAAAAAGCAGAGCTTACAAATTATAATCAACTCTTAAAGTTAGAGTCTCTTGTCGAGGATAAGGGCGTTATCGTTGGAAGGGATCATCAATGGAGAATTTACACCGAAAATAATTCTGATTTTAAACCATCTCCGCTCAATCGTACAATTTGGATAAAACCTCTCAAGAGAGAAGATATTATTAAGACGTTTGTGAGTCATAGAGATTACCTTCAGACGGTGGGAGTATCTCTTTCTGAAAAGAAAATTGAATTTGTAAGAGATTTACTGAGTGCCGGAGTGACGAGAGTTCGTGAGCTTGGAAGAATGCAAGAGTCTTATAGTGGAGAGCCTCATGACGGAGAATATGCCTTAAGACGATTTGTGAAGAAAGTAAGTATTGACCTAGACATGCTTTCTCAAAATTTCCGATTAGATGAGAGAATCTTTAAAAAGCAAAGTATTAATAAAAATCTAAAGGTTATGAGTAAGGAAGACTTCCAGAATATGGATGTAAATGAATCTTTAAATCATTTATTCTTTAGAAGTGGAGGAAGTTCTGGAAAAACTGCAATTTCTCCTTTTTCATATAATTCTTATCATGTTCAGATGAAGGCCGCAGCGGAAGGATTACTTGCTTCTGGACTTAATCCTAGTACTGATCGCTGTGGTAACCTCTTCTTTGGAGGGGGGCTTTACGGTGGGTTTATAAGCTTCTTCACGATCTTAGAAATGATGGAGGCCATTCAATTTCCTATTGCTGCTTACGAAGACAAAGAGTTTGTTGCAAAGGTGATTTTAGACAATAGAGTTGATACTCTTCTAGGAATGCCATCATATATTATTGATCTTTTTAAAGAGCAAGCTGCAGTCTTAAGAAAATCTTCTGTGAAGAAAATTTTCTTTGGAGGGGAGCACTTTCCTGATGGACAAAAACACTGGTTAAAAGAAGAGTTTGGAGTTGAGATTATAAGGTCTGCCAGCTATGGCTCTGTTGACGCTGGACCTCTTGGGTTTCAATGCGAGTGCTGTGAGGGTTCTGAGCATCACTTAAATGAAACTATTCAGCAATTAGAAATATTGAAAATAGAGAGTGATGAAGAAGTCTTGGAAGGAGAAGTCGGAAGGCTCGTATTTACATCAAAAGCAAGAGATTCAGTGAGCATCAATAGATATGATCTTGGAGATCTTGGCCGAATGATTTCGAAGGAATGTGATTGTGGAAGAAAGAATTTAAAGTTTGAGCTTCTTGGAAGGCATGGAGATATTTTTAGGGCCGGAGGGACTTTCTTTAACTTTACAAAGATTCAAAGAGTCTTAGAAGAATATTTTTCGTATGGAGGTAGTCTACAAGTCATTATAGATAATTCAACGGGAAAAGATTCGATAGAGGTTGTTTTAGATAATAAAGAATTTTCAGAGGAGGAATTTATGGAGAAATATAAAGATCTTTATGAAGCTGTTCAAATGGAGCAGACGGTTTTATTTTCAATGAAAAATACTTCTCCAAAAGACTTTCTTCACTCTAAGAATAGTGGGAAGCTCTTAAGAGTAATTGATAAGAGGATATTTTGAATAATAGACTAAGAGAACATATTTTATTTGTTAGAGAGAAATCAGAATTTTATAGAAACCTCTATCAAGATGTTAATCAGACGACTTTTTCTCTATCTGATTTACCAATTCTTAATCAGGAAAGTTTTTGGGGGAGTAATGGTTTCGATAATAATACTGTCTTAACGTCTACTCAGCCAAATGGTGTTGTTTTTAAAAGTGGAGGAACGACAGGCACTCCGAAGTCGAGTTATTTTACTCAGGAGGAATGGGAAGTCTTCACAAGTGATTTTGCTTTTGGCATGGATCAACTTAATTTGAAAGAGGGAGATCGTTGTGCAAACCTCTTCTATTCAGGTGATTTATATGCTTCTTTCTTATTTATTAATAAGAGTGTTGAAAAACTAAAGAGCAAAGTTGTTCAGTATCCAATTACTGGACAAACGAGTCTAGAAGAAACAAGGAAGATTATTGAAAACTTTAAAATCAATACTCTATTTGGAGTTCCTACTTCTTTGTTAAATCTAGCAAATCAATTTAAAGAGAAAAATTCTCAAATTGAACATATATACTATGGCGGAGAACCACTCTTTGAAGACCAGAAAGAGAAGCTCTTGGAGAAGTTTCCATGTGCCCATATATCATCAATTGGATATGCTAGTGTAGATGGTGGACAACTTGGTTATGTGAATTCTACTTGTCTTGCTGGTGAACATATTGTTTTCGAAAATACGATTATGGAAATCGTAGATATTGAAACAAATAAAGTAATTTCGGAAACTAATAAAGTCGGAAAATTAGTTTATACAAATCTCTCTAGAAGATTAATGCCAATCATTCGCTATCCTGTTGGAGATATGGCCACTTGGGTAGAAGTGGGGACTAAGTTTAAGCTGTTGGGTCGTTCTGATGAAGGAGCTCGAGTTGGTCCAGTTACTATTTCACGAGATGATATTCTCTCGGCACTAAAGAGAAGTAGCTTAGGTGAATATGTTCAGAATATTCAATTGGTAATAAAGAGAGATAATGGCAGAGATTATTTGCATGTCTACTTAGGAGTTGAAAGTAAAGTTAGTCTTAATATTTCAGAGTCCTTAAGGAACTTTAAAGAGCACTTTGCCTTAGAAAGACCTATGTACCAGAAGGAGAAGAACGCTGATAATATTGGAGAATTAGAAGCTTCAATAGTATTAGTTGATGACCTCCAGAAGAACCCAAGAACAGGTAAATTAAGGTTAGTTATAGACGAAAGATTCTCCTGAGAGATAAGAAATCTTTATTTTCGTGATATTATTTAAGTAATTAAATACACGAGGATAAAAGCTTGAAAATCCTATTAGCACAAAGTAATCATAAAATTAAAGATCGTCTAAATCTCTATTTAGATAATCTTCCAACAGTCGTTGAAGTATTCGAAGTCTCTTCTTTCTCAGAGCTTAAAGACAAACTAATAGATGATCCTTCAATTGATATAACCATTTCCTGTCACATGAGTTCTAAGTTTGAAGGAATGAAAATTTCTGGACTCTTATTAAATGAACATCAGAGTGATCTCATTGTGAATACAACTGAAAACTTACAAGATTCATTGGAGTTTAAGGCCTTCTCCAAGTTAGATAATAGAGCGCAAATTATTCAAAACGATATTAACTGCGAGTCCTTTCATCATCTTATTTTAGATATTTTAAAGAAGAGAAGAAACTTAAATTTCAAGTATACAGAAGAAGTTTACAGAAAAGTTAGGCTTTCATATTTCTTACGTTTTAATAAAGTTCTATGTGATGTTTTTATAAAGTTGAGTGATGATAAATATATCAAAGTATTAAAACAGGATGATATTTATACAAGAGATGATCTGCAGAAGTACCGAGAGAAAGATATTAAGTATCTTTATATTCAAGCAGAGGATTACGATGAATTTGGAGCAAGCCTAGCTACAACACCATTTCTTATTGAAGACAAGAATTTAGAATCAAAGTATCTAGATGATGCTGTAATAAACACTTTAGATATTGTTCATGAGATGGTTCTTGAATCGGGATTAACAGATGAAGTTATTAATCTCGTTGACTATACGGCCTACCAAATTGAGAGTAACTTAGAGAATGATAGAATTTTAAATCGTCTGCTCTCAATATTAAAAGACAGGAAGGACTATCTCTTAGATCATAGTTATATGATCGCTTATTTCTCAAATTCTATTTGCTCTTTTATGGAATGGGACTCTGAAGAAATTAGAAAGAAGTTAAGCTATGCTGCCATTTTGCAAGATGTGTGTTTGAGTGATGCAAAAATGGCCTTGATAATGAATCTTCAAAAACCTGAGATGACAAATTATACGCCAGAGCAAATATCTAATTACAAATCTCATCCAGAGCAAATTGCAAATATTGTAAGAGCAAATGATAGTATTCCTCTAAATGTTGATGAAATTCTTCTTTCTCATCATGAAAGACCAGAAGGGAATGGATATCCAAGAGGATTGAGTCATCACCGAGTATCTCAACTTTCTGCTGTCTTTATTGTTGCTCATTCATTCGTAGATGAGCTTTATAGAGAAGAGTTTGACCTAAGTCATATTCCTGAAATTCTCAAGAGAATGGAGAAGCGATTCTCTGTGGGAAATTATAGAAAGCCTCTAGAGGGGCTTATTAGTGTTTTCAAAAAATCTATTCAAGTTGCATAGGTTTAGTAGATGGATAGGTTCATTTCTTGATCGACACCAATCATTTGGCCAACTTCCATTGGAATCCAAGTATTGTCGCCGTGAATTGGTTCACTACTAAAAATGAGATGATTTATTTTTCCATTCTGCGTTGGAGCCTCACATTCTGGGGAAAAATAAGGACAAGTATCTCTCTCGGAACACTTTACTTTATAAGTAGAGTAGAAGAGTTTCTTTCCACCCTGGTGGGCCATCATGGTTTTTCCATTTGTAATAATAAAAGTTAGAAAAGTTTCAGTATTGCTACCATCATCACTTTGATAGTAATCACCAATGATATCAGTGAGGCCTTTTATTGCTCTTTTTATAGCATCTTGAAGGCTTTCAATGTCACAGTGTCTATCCGATAATTCAACCTTTTCACTTAATTTTGTTAGAATGAAGTAAAAAATGATTTCAGAGTCTGTTGTACCTAAAATAAATCTTCGAAGGTGAGGGGAAATTTTACTAATGATTTCATCTCTATATTTAGCAAAGTCTTTAATATTTCCATTATGAGCAAATATCCAATTCCCATATTGAAACGGGTGAGTATTTAAAATATTAACAGTCCCAAGAGTCGCGTTTCGAAGATGAGCAATAACTGTTTCAGAACTTACAATTCCTGATACCTTCTTGAATATATTGTCATTTACTGCTGTTTTTTCAGACCTGATAACATGGGGAGCACCCGCTGTGTAGTAGCTCACACCCCAACCATCAGGGTGCTTATTACTTTGCACTTCGAGAGCATTTTCAGCACTTATAAGGCTGTGGTGAACCTGACTTTGAATAATTGAACGAAAACCAAATAGTCTACACATACCTAACCTATGTTTCTTACCAATAGAGGTATTATAACATAGGTTAGGGTGTGAACTATAGAGGTGTAAATTATACGTCTATTTTAAAGTCTAAATCCCACTCTGAATGAGGGTGAGCTTTTAAAAAATTGATCAAAGAGGCGCAGTGGAGTCGAATATTTCTGACTTGAGTTTTTTTATTTAGATGTTTTATCTTATTGCATCTTTCTTTGATCACACTTGAGCTCATTATAATCGCCATATGAGTAATATGCGATATGAGCATAGAAACTACCCAAAATCTTCCATCAAGAGGAGTCTCTTCTCCAACTTCATCTGTGACTAATTTTAGAAGTATTTCTCCTGCGGGAGGGCCTAGGCTGTCAGAGCAAACACCTTCCGCGTCTGAAAAGTCGATACTTTCATTTAGTATCAATCTAAAAGTATTTAGAAGAGTGTGGCTATGGTCCATAAAGAAGTTAAACATCTCAACAGAGAAATCTCCAAGGTCCATTCCTTCCTTGTAGATTTCTTTAAGCTGCTTTTCAACTTCTATACAATTGTTATTAAAGACTTCAAAATAGAGATTTTGCTTATTGGAGAAGTGGTAATTAACAGAGGCAAGATTTACATCTGCCTCTTTAGCAATATCTCTAACAGAAGTTCCATCATAACCCTTACAACCGAAGAGTTTGAGAGCAACACCAAGAATTTTACACTTTGTATCGTTTACTTTTGTCATACTATTCCTATGCTAGCTCTTCTGTTACTTCTAAGTCGCCTTCGACATGCTTACTTCTCTTCGTTATTCTATTCATGAAGTTCACAAAGTCTTCAAGAATAGCGTATGCAGGAGGAATAAAGGAGAGTGTCAGAATTGTTCCCGACACAAGTCCCCAGGCCATCGCAAGAGTCATTGGAACTAGAGTTGGGTCAGATCCTCCAACCCCATAGGCCGTAGGAAATAGTCCACTGACAGTCGTTAGAGAGGTTACAAGAACTGCTCTAAGTCTCATCCCGGAAGCTTTAACTAGAATTTCGTGAAGAGAGAGTTTACCCTCTGCTCTCATTTCATCAATAAAGCTTATTAGAACAATTCCTGAGTTTACGATAATCCCGGCGAGTCCAATAATACCAATTAAAGCAAGAAAGGAAATTGGACGTGTTCTATCCATATATCCACTAAGAACTGGTGTTGCAAAAGCAATAGAGAAACCTAGTAGCCCTAGAGGGATCGTCATCATAATAATGAGTGGTCTCAGATACGACTTAAAGAGAAAAACAAGTATTGCGAAGATTCCGATAGCAGCTAGAATACTTGCTTGAGCTAAACTTTCCATGGACTCTTTTGTAGACTCTGCAACTCCACCAAATACTAGTGATACACTTGGGTAATCTGATCTAAGCTCTTCGTAAGTTTTTAGAAGAATTTGATTAGCTTCCATTGCTGTAATCTTCTTTTCATTAATTGAACCTGCAAGAGTTTTTGATCTCTTAAAATCAAATCTCTTAATTTGAGGAGTTCCATCTTTTGTTTCAAACTTAGCAAATGTACCTAGTGGAACAAGATTTCCTCTGGTATCCATAATATTAACGTTTTTCAATTTCGAGATGTCTGTTCTATCTTCTTCTTTGAAACTTACTCTGAGGTCTACATCTTTGTTGTTAAGTGTTACCTCTGAAATGATTCTTCCTGAAATAGCACTTCTAACAGTATCTCCAGCATTGAAAATATTTAATCCAAGTTGATCTGCTTTTTCATAATCGATATTTATAAAAACTTCATCATCACCAATAATGTCATTCACTTTTAGGTCGATTACTCCTGGAACTTTGCCAAGTCTTTCTTTCACTTTTCCAATGAGTGTATCTAGCTCTTCTCCGTCATTTGATCTAAAAGTCGCTTCAATATCACTTCCTACCGGAGGACCATTTACTTGAGCTTCAAAAGTGAGAGATTTATAACCATCTTTTGATATTCCTGCTCTCAGCTTTTCTAGAACTGTTGTGTAGAAGAGGTTTAGTTTTGCATCTTCTGTGACATAGATGAAAACAATTCCAACATTATTTCCTTCAGAAGCCTTTGGGTCTGTTAGTTGAACTTTTGATTCTCCTGATCTTCCTACAAGGTGCTCAACATCTTCTCCAAGGACTTCTTTAATCTTACCTGTTAGTGTTTTTAGCTTATCGTTTGTTTCATCAAGCTTTGTTCCATTTGGTAGCTCAAATCTTGCTATATAAATTTCTGTCTGATCAGCAGGAAAGAGAATGAATTTATTTCCTGCTGTCATCATAAATAATGCAAAGATAATTAGACCAGAAAAACCTGCAGCTGCGATATATCTTCTCTTAATAAGAACTTCCATAAATTTTTCAAACTTACTTTCAAATTTATGAAACCAGTCTTTCTTTGAGTTTCCATCTTTGTCTTTTTTTACAGATGATCCTGCACTTACTAATCTCATCGGTAGGAAGAAGAAACTTTCGACAAGAGAAAGTAGGAGGGAAATGGTTACGACAATAGGAATCCATTTAATGAATTGTCCCATAATCCCTTTTGTAACTAACATTGGGAGAAAAGCTGCAATTGTTGTGAAAGCAGTTGCTGTGATTGGTAGCCAAAGACTTCTGATCGATTCGAGGGCCGCTTCTTGTGATGTTTTGCCATCTTGTCTGAGTCTTGTGAAGTTCTCAGAAATAACAACTGAGTTATCAACGAGCATCCCTAGGGCAATAACTAGAGCAAGCACTGTTATTGTATTTAGATTCATTCCAAAAGCGGGCATGATTCCAAGGGTTCCCATAATTGCGAGAGGAAGAGACATTGATGCCATTAGACCAATTCTTCCTGGAAGAAAAATGAAGAGGAAAACAATAACTAGGATTAATCCTGATACTGCGTTATTGGCCAGAACATCTAATTTATCCTTAACCTTAATTGACTCATTTAAGAATACTTTGAATTCAGCTTTACCTTTATAAAGTTTCTCATATTCTAATAGCTTCTTATTTACATTCTCTACAAGTGCAATTGTATCGGCACCTGCTTTCTTGGCAATTGTTAAGAGAGTTGCATCTTCACCGTTATATCTTGTTTTTACTTTGATATCTTCTTCACCATCTACGACTTTTGCAACATCTTTTAGATAAATAGATTGGCCTGAGAAATTAGATCGAATAAGAATATTTTCGAGCTCGCTTGTATTTTTAATTTTCCCTTCAAGCCTTAAAAGCTGTTGAGTCTTATCTTGCTTAAGGTTACCTCCCGGAATGTTTACATTCCTCGCTTGAATCTTAGAGATTAACTCTTGCATGCCAATGTGATGTTTATTTAAGAGATTATTATCGACTTCAATTTGGAAAGTTCTCTTTGTGTATCCTGCTAGAGTGACACCCTTAACGAGTTTATTATCTTCAATTTCTTCTTTTAGATGATCTGAGATTATATCTCTTAGCCTACCTTCGTTACTTCCAAGAACTGCAATTTGAAAAACAGGCATTTCTTCAGATTTTATTTCATTGAACTTCGGTCTATCTATTAAATCTGATGGGAGTTTATTTGTTCTATCAACTGCTTTTTGTATATCACTCATGACATCTTCAACGACAACGCCTGAACCGTCCATATCAATTCGGATGACAATTGTACTAAGGCCAGATTGACTAGTTGAGTTTACATCTTTAAGTCCACTAACAGTACGAATCTCATCTTCAATAGGTTTAGTGATTTTTGTTTCTATATCTTGGGCTGTCGCACCGTCATATCTCGTCGTTACAATTGCAGTCGCAAAACTTACGTTAGGGTAGGACTCAGAGTTCATTTTCGCTAGACCCATAATTCCATAAATCATCATACCTAGCATGAGGACAATGGAGAGCTTCGAATTTTCAATAAAGAATTTTGAAATTGTTTTCATAGTTATCTCTCGTTTCTAATTATTAATATCACATGGCATTTCAGTATAAACAGTGAAGTAATCTAGTAGAGTCGTAATGATTGATAATTGACTCTGGACTTCTAGAAGATTACTGCTTAAAAGAGCATCTTGATCTAAGATTAAGTCCCTAAATGAAACTCTCGCCTGGTTATACTTCTTCTTTGTGTGCTTAAGTGTTATTGCTAGTTTTTCACTATTAATATTTTGTTGTTCAATGACTTTTTGTAGTAGATGAATATTTTTAACGACCTGAGAATGATAGGCATTAACTTTTCCAACAATTTCTTCTTTTTGAGAAATGAATCTCTTCTTATCTAATAAGTCTTGAAGCTCTTTTGATTTAGTTGAACTTCCTCCTAGAGGAATTCGTAACTCCACGCCTGCACTAAATGCTGTTCTTCCGTCATCAGAAAATCTATCCCAAGCTTCACTATATCCTTCTGTTTTTCCAAGTCTTTTAACTTCTGAGACAAATTGAACATTCGCTCTATTGTATGAGTCAGTTATTTTCCTTTGATGTGTGTATTCAGTTTGAAGTGATTTTAAAATCTCATCATAGCTTGAGTACTGCAAAGGAGCTTCGTTGAAGTTCGATATCTGAGCAATACAGCTAAAGAGTTGTTTAGATGTTTTAGGTATCGAGTACGTTCCAAGAACAAGCTCTTTGTCAGAAAGTGTAGGAAGTAGTTCCTTTAATTGTTGAACAAGAACTTCTCTTTGGTATTGAAGGTTTATGATTCTAGAATTTCTATCGGCAATTTGAGATTCTGATCTCGAAACTTCGCTAATTTCAGCAATTTTATTTTTAAACTTTCTCTTTGAGTCTTTTAATTGCTGTTGGGAAAGGGTTAAGAGCTTTTGAGATATCTTCAATTGCTCATTATTTGCTACTAGTGACCAATAAATCTTTCTTAAACTTTGGTAGAAGGCCTTCTTTTGAATATTCTTTTGTAGATCTGCTCTAAGTACACTTTCTTTAAGTAGCTCTCTTTGTGAGCTTGTTAGTCTACCGAGAAAGTTCTTGTAAAGATCCATGGAAAACTCTAGTCCAAAACCGTTACTAGTTCCTTTGTTAACTACGGAGCTTGTCATTTGTTCTGAAAAAGTATTAACACCGATCTTCATTCCTGTTCCAAGCCCTTTTTCAACACCAACTTTGTAGGCCTTTATAGGTGAACTGACAGGGATTTGTGGGGAAAATGAATTTTCACTTGTCTTGTAATAACTTGCAGAGCCCACAAGATTGAAGTCGAAATTTTCCTCGAATGCTTCTCTTTGAAAATCTACTGATAGAAATGAAGCTTCAATTGCCAAAGTATTTGGAGCTGCATTATTGACTTCTTTTTTAATTAATTCTTCTGTAATTGTGACTCTTTCCTTTGCGAAAGAGGACGTACTCAATAAGGTTATTATTGATACGAAAATTAACATTTTCATCTGGTATCTTCCTTTAGTATTCAAACGTTTGTTTGATTTTATACGAACGTTTGAATTTAAACAAGGGTAGTATGTAAAGAACTTAACTAAAATACTATTTTTCTAATTATTTCAAATAGATAAAGAATCAAACTCTTCATAAAGGGCAAGTAGGCTCGCTTCGAGTCCTTCTTTCTTGCCGCCTAGATTAGCATAGAGTTTACTGGTTTCAGGGTCCATATTGTCGAAATTAAACTTGAGCATAAGCTCTTCTATAGATGATATTTGAGCTTCAAGATCTTCAATTAATGAAGGAATATCCTCGAGTCTCTTCTTTTGTGAATTTGAAAGCTTCGTAGCTACTGGCTCAGGAGTTTCAACCACTTCTTTTGGAAGTTCTACTTCAGAATTTTCTTCACTTTCTTGTTCAAGAAGAATATTTTCTAAGGCCAAAGCTTCTAGATAACTTTCTGCTTGAGCATAGCCGCCAACAAATTGCTCAATGGACTTATTATTTAAAACCCAAGTCTTGTTCGTCACGTTTGAAAGAAAACTTCTATCGTGAGAAATAAGGATAAGTGAGCCTTTAAATTGAACAAGAGCATCTTCTAATATTTGAAGAGTTTCAAGATCAAGGTCGTTGGTAGGTTCATCAAAAATCCAAATATCTGCTTGCTTTGTTAAATTCTTTGCAAGTTGTAAACGGCCTTTTTCTCCCCCAGAGAGAGTTTTAATTGGTCTCTTTAAATCATCTTTGGAGAAGAGGAAGCTTTCAAAGTAAGCAGCGACATGTCTTGTTCTACCATCTGCTAATGTCACTTGATCTGAGCCGTCTGTTAAAAAATTATGAGGAGTTTCCTCTTCGTCCATCTCTTCTCTTTTTTGCGAGAAGTATTGAATGTTTAAATCATCGGCAATCTTTAGCTTTCCACTCGTATTTACTAATTCTCCGAGTATCATCTTCACAAGAGTCGTCTTACCAACACCGTTCTTTCCAATGAGTCCAATTCTGTCTCCCTTGTAGATATCAACATCTATTTGAGAGAAAATATCTTTTCCGGGATATGAGAAAGAAACGTCTTTCATTTCGACGAGGCTTCTAGTCTTACGTTGAGTGGAAGTAATATTTAAATCGAGAGCTCTACGAGCTTCGCCTTTCACTGAAGTTATTTTGTCTTTTAAGTCATGAAAGTTTTCAACTCTCTTCTTACTTCTCGTTCCTCTGGCCTTGATTCCTTGACGCATCCATGCTTGCTCTCGACTAAGAGAATTCTTTAGGCGGCCAAGTAGTTTTCTTCTTGCAGATTCTTGCTCAGATAAGAAATCAAGATAATCAATATAAGAACCTTTAAAGCTTTCAATAAGACCATTTTTGATATGGAGAATTTTACTACAAACTTTTCCAAGTAAGTATCTATCGTGAGAAATCACGACAAATGTCTTTCCTGAACTCATTAATTCATCTTCAAACAATTTGATTGTTTCAATATCTAAATGGTTTGTCGGTTCATCCCATAGGATGAGATTTTCTTTTGCAGTGAAACCAAGGCTTAGTAGAATCTTTTTCTGCTCACCACCACTAAGGTCGATCACTCTTGTTTCTAAATCATTTTGACCAAAGTACTTCATATACGATTCAAAGGATCGAATTAAATCCCAACTTCCTAAATGATCTAATTCATCAAGAAGTTTATTCTGCTGTTCAATAAGTTCTTCACTATAGTCTGTTTCAAACTTTTCATTAATAAGATCAAGGGCCTTATGAATCTTTAAATGCTCAGGATAGAATCTGAAGAAATAGTCTTTTATAGTGACTTCATCACCATCTTCAAGTTGCATTTCCTGAGGAACTAGGAATGTTGAAAACCCTTGATTATTCTCTCCACCACTATTTGCCTTATCGAAAGTGAAAGGAGGTGTTGAGCGATCTGGAGTAACCTTTGAGGCTAGTATTTTAAATAGAGAAGATTTTCCTTTTCCGTTGAGGCCAAGAAGTCCGATTTGATCGCCATAGGAAATAGTAAACCCCGCACCTGTGAATAAGGTTTTAGTCCCAAGGTGAAGGTGAATATTGCTCAAAGTACATAGTAAAGACATCGCGAGACTATATAGTTTAAGTGCTGCTTATACAAGACTTCTAAGGACTCACGTGAAATATTCCAGCTGTAAGTGACTGATTTACTTCGGTGAAAATGATTGGGGGCGGCACAATATTCCTTGTTGAAGAAAACAGGTTAGTCAAAAGGTATACTTTTCTTAAGGACTTTGGAGAAAGGTGAACCTGTCAAGGAGGTTGTCATCAAATTTCCAGCAATTGCCAGTAAGACATATCAAGCTTTCAAGTCTCAATCAGAGATGATTAAGATCATGAATGATGTCATTAAGAAAATTAAAAAACTTTCCTCTCCCTCTAGAAGGGCCAGATTTGTGCATAAAGAAGTTAATAGAAAGATTACGGAATTATTTAAAGATTCTGCAGTTGAGAGAAATGTATCTTGTCGTGAAGGATGTTCAGCTTGCTGTCATACACAAGTAAGTATTTCTGACGATGAAGCTCAATTACTTCATAAAATTGTACAAGATGGACATAAGATAGATTTAGAGAGATTAAAAAATCAATCAAAGGCTAGTAAGAGTAGCGCCACTTGGTATCGCCTTTCTTATCAAGAAAGAGCTTGTATTTTCTTAGATGAAAATAAGAGCTGCTCCATATACGACAGTAGACCTATGGTGTGTCGTACAAACCATGTCGTAGGCGACCCAAAAGACTGTTCTACTGAGGATGGTTTAGAGCATTCTGTTAAATTACTCAATACATTTGAAGCAGATATGGTTGTCATGGCGGGATTTAGTCAGTGTGAGGAGAATGGTGCACTTCCTGATCTTCTATTTAGTTTAATAGAAGGAAAAAAAGAAGTTTTAGATATGATGAGCCCTTTTAAAAATCTGAGTCAGGTTTTCAAAGAACTTTAATCAAGCTATGCTCATGTCATGAGTCATTGCCCACTTTGTCTTTGTGACAATTCCATTTTACATTATGAAAATAAGAAGAAAGTATTTTTTCGTTGTAATACTTGTAAGCTAATATTTGCTCCCAAAGAGAGATTGCTAAACACCGCAGAAGAAGTTGAGATATATGATCTTCATGAAAATGATCCTAATGATATAAATTATGTAAATTTTATGGAAAGAATTTTGACTCCTCTTAGAGATCACTTACCATATGGTTCTCATGGCATAGACTTTGGGTGTGGTCCGGGTCCTGTTGTGAAAACGATTCTCTCAAAAGAAAATTTTAAGATATCAGAGTACGATCCATTCTATGTAAATGATAAGTCCTTACTTGATGAGCAATATGATTTCTTGATTGCCACTGAAGTTATTGAACATATTTATGAGACAAAGAAAGATTTCGAACTCATGCTTTCATTGGTAAAGAAAAAAGGCGTGATCGCACTGATGACATCATTTTATTCTGATGATATAGATAAGTTTAGTCGCTGGGGATATCACAATGATCCAACTCATGTCCGCTTCTTTAATGAAGAGACGTTTGATTGGATGGCAAAGGAATATGGATTAAGGCTCATCATTCCCACTAAAAATATTGCATTCTTTATAAAGGAATAACTATGATTAAAATGTATGGAATACCAAATTGTGACACTGTTAAGAAGGCCCGCAAGTTTCTTGATGAAAATCAAGTCGAATTTGAATTTGTCGATTTTAAAAAGGTGGCTCCTACTGAAAAAGAAATCAAGACTTGGAAAAAAACTTTTGGTGATTGGCCAGTAAATAAGCGCGGAACAACTTTTAGAAAATTAAAAGAAGAGTTTGAAAGTGCAAACGATAAGGAAATTGTAAAATTAATTTCTGAAAATTCATCTGTAATTAAGAGACCAATTCTTGAAGAAAATGGTAAAGCTATTTGTTTTGGTTTTGATAAAGAGGTTTTTGAAAATCTTCTATGAACAAAGAACAGTACCTAGCAAAGAAGAAATTAGCACAAGTTGAATTTGATAATATTCAAAGAAGGAAGACTTGTTTGAAGTGTAGGCGAACTATTGATGCCTGCCTCTGTGAAAGTATTGTTGAAATTGAAACTAATACGATGTTCGTTCTGCTTATGCACCCTATGGAAGCTAAGAAAGAAAAAGTTGGAACGGGCAGACTAACTAATGCTAGCCTAGAAAATTCAAAAGTAATAATGGGGATTGATTTTACGGATGACCCAGAAGTTAATGCTCTAATTAATGACTCTAATAATCTCTGCTTTGCTATGTACCCAGGAAAGAGTGCTATAAATATAAGTGAAGAGAAATTCTCTTACGATAAGAAAAAGAAATTAGTTATTTTTATTATTGATGCCACATGGCCTTGTGCTAAGAAAATGATGAAGCTCTCTGAAAACCTCTTAGAGCTTCCAAGGATTTGCTTTACTCCAACTGAGAGGTCTAGGTTTGATATTAAACATCAGCCAATGGACTTTTGCCTCTCAACTATTGAATCTGTTCACTACTTTCTCTCGGCCTTAGAAGAGCAGGGGATTGAGAAATTAAGTGGAAAGCATGATTCTCTTCTAAAAACTCTTGAGGCCTTAGTTCATTATCAGCTAGAGTGCGAAAACGATCCCAATAGGCAAACCTATAGAAGAAACTCATTCACTCCCTTTGAAAAGAGACGAAAGTCCGCGAAGTGGAATACGCGCTCACTATTTGTAGATTAGGCTGAAATGCCAACGATTCTTGCTACTAAAATCCTCAGCCTATAAAAAATAACCTATTGAAAATACAGACATTTGGCTTTATCTACCCAATTCTTTTAGAACTCACTTGAAGGTAGAATAAAATAAATACTATATAGATTAGATAAAGGATGGTTAGTCGCATGAAGACTATATTTTCTTACCTAGCAAAATGCTTTGTTACTTACACTCTCTCATTTGCACTCTTACAAGTTCAGGTTTTCCTGCCAATTGAAAACTTGAGGCACGCTAGTGGAAATGTCATGGCCGCCAATGACGGGGTAACTCTTGGAGAAGATGGTGTTGCTACGAAATCGGGTAGTGTTGACTTAAAAAATGAGAAAGGAAATGCTCTTCTTGATCATCTTTCAATGCTTGCATTTGGCTTTTTTACGTCAAGGGCTTTAATGATTTGTAAGCCATTACCAATGGATGTAATGATTGCCGCTGCAGGTGGAGTTATTTACATAGGTGGTGAACTTTATACTTTTAATGCTTTTAAAGATTTAAAATCAAAAGATAAAGTTACTTATAACTCTAGGGAAGATGGCGAAAATGAAAAACAAATAGAAATTCTCGAGGCCCAAAAGAAGGGCTATGACGATATCGCTAAAACAGCTAAGACTAAGGCCATGATTCAAATGGCTGCAGGAGCAGCTTATGGTATCTCAGCAGGATATGCACTCCTTAAAAGTGCTGAATTCGGGATGGAGACAGCACATTGTGGTACCTGCTCCGTTACTACTGCTATAGCAGCTAAGCTTGAACTTGAAAAATTTGATCCTTCAAAGCCTTCAGCTGTTACCGCTCCTGTTATTTACGGGTTGTGCACAGCTATGGAAGCTGGTGCTCTTTCGGCTAGTTTAGAGCCGAGCTGTACCCAAGCAGAGGCAAGTTGTGTACTTAATGCAGCAACTTGTTCTCAAGAAGTTATGATTTGTAATCCTAGTGGCGCTACTATAATGGGAAGTAATACTCCTGATGCATTTCAAAAGTTTGCAAGTAAAGGACTGAAGTTTCCAGAGATAGAGTCTGTTATGGACGATAATTTTATTGCAGAAACAATTAAAGAGACTTATTTAGAGGGCTTTCAACGTGAGTTTCAGCTTTCAAGTTTTATAGATAAGTCTAATCCATTTTATGATTTAAATAAGAAAATGGAGTTTGATGAAACAAATTTTGAAACGCAAGTTAACTCCTATGCTAGAAATAGGGATATGAGTAGATACTATCAAGGTGAAATCTCTTCAATGTCAGTTGAAGAATTTTCTAGTTTTAAAAAATCAATGTTTGAACTAGAGGTAGGTTCGAGTTCAGATAACCTTGGTGAGAGTCTGAAGCTAGTTCTTCATTCGGGAATTGATTTAATCATTCCAAATACTCATGCAGGAAGTATGATGACAATGCTGGGTGGTGTTGCCGGAATTGCTCTCGCATTATTTAAGACGACAAGTTATTTGGTTGATAACTTTATGGCGACGCCTGGTAATAGAGGGCTTATTTGGATAGTGGGAGCAGGATTAGCTTTAGTCGCTTCAAATTCTAGTAAGAAAATTCAAGAAAGTGCTGAAAAGAACTCAGGAAAAATTCAAGAAATTATTAATAAACTTAACAGTCAAGGTCAAAAGAACGTCGACTCTCTAGGGGGGAATAGACTTGCAATTCCGTCTCAGATTCCATTTAAGTTAAAAGGGAATGCTCCTTTATCAATTGGCCCTGATAAAGCACCATGTGCTGATAAGCCAGGAACTTCGGGGTGTGGTTCTTTAAGAAGTGGTATTGAGAAGAATGCTGGCTTTGCTAGTCTTGGTGGGAGTTTTGGTGCTCTCGCTGGAACTGCAGGTGCAGCTGCTGATGGAGTTACGGGAAGTGATAATATTCCATCAGCTTCAGTTGATGGACTTGTTCAACTTTCAAAAGAGAATAATGCTGTTCAGAAGAAATTAAGAGCAGTTCAAAGAAAGTTTAATCAAGCACTAAAAGAAAGTGGTAAATCTCCTCTTGATTTTGAGAAATTAAATGAGAATATCTTAGCGAAGCTTAGAAAAAACACACAAGCAGCCCTTGCTAAATCTGGTAAATCTGCAGCAGATGTTTTAGCAGCTCTTGGGCCTGTTGCTAACAGTAAAGAAGAAGAAAAGCCAAAAGTGGCAGCTACTCCGAAAAATGAGAAATTAAAAATGACTTCGGGAACAGCTAAGAAAAATAATGGTGGCTTTAAGTTAGATCTAGAAAATGAAGGCTCAAATGATGCCCTTCAGAGTGATGAAGTTCTGGCGAATCAGGCCGCGGCAAATGCTTTAAACGGCGAGGCTCAGGATGATATCGTTGCAAATAAAGATGTATCAATATTCAAGGTTATATCTGTTCGTTATTTAAAATCTGGTTTTAATAAATTATTAGATGAAGAAGTTAAGAAGTAAGTTGAAAATTGTGTCCCATCTTTCTGATGGGGCATTTCATATTTGGGCGGAAATCCTGCCGATATATTAAAAATGTCATGGAGTTTAAAATGGCGGTCCCGGCATGCGACGCAATCAAAATGCGTTAGCATTTTGGTGGTCGCTTTACCGTTGTGCAATTGCGAAACGTCAGTTTCGAAATGCATGGGCGGAAATCCTGCCGATATATAAAAATGTCATGGAGTTTAAAATGGCGGTCCCGGCAGGATTCGAACCTGCGACCATTCGCTTAGAAGGCGAATGCTCTATCCAGCTGAGCTACGGAACCGTTGATTTTCATTGGATTGGAGACCTAAATTAAGGTAAAAAGAGGTAGTTGTCAAGATTCTTTGATATGTTAAATAATTAAAAATACAAAGGTTACCCAATTCCTTGTAAAATATACTAGAAGATAAGTGAACATTTATTGAGAATATATGAAACTAAATAAATTATCCCCTAAAAGCAGAGAAGAGCTCGAGACTCATTTGAAGTCGAAAACTCCTTCGTTCTATCACAGCTCTAAAACTTCAACAGTGATTCCCTACGATCATATCGAAAGCTATTTAGAAGATTTAGGGGTCTTAGAATTCACAATGGTTAATCTCACTGAGTTACCTACACATATGGAATTAGATGGTGAGGGAAATCTCACTATTGAAGGTCCCGTCACTTGGCAAGAGGCGAAGGCGTATTGTCATTCAAAGGGCAGAGATATCATGACCTCGCCCACAGAGGAGCTTGCTTGTATTCTTGCAGGCTTTGCAACCTCGGCAACTGGTGAGCGCTGCTTTGGTTTTGGAACGCTGAGGGATCAGGTTATTTCGCTTGAATATTTAAATTCTAAGGCCGAAGTGCACACGTTAAGTTCTAAGAATAAGTTACCTATTAATAAAGAATTGGAAGAGTATCAAAGAAGTTATAATTCCTTTAAGGATTTTAAGAATGCGCCTTTTCCACGAATGGAAGTTGAGACGGACCTCCTGACTGGAACGGAAGGGCAGCTTGGAGTTATTACGAAAGCTATTTTAAAGACAACAGTCCTAGAAGATAGAACTTTTATTTTCATTAAACTTCCAAAGTGGGAGGAAAATTTCTCTAAGCACTTAGAAATTTTTTCTAAGGTGCAGTCTTTTAGGGATCGAATTTTCTCTTGTGAATTGCTAGATTCTAATTCGATGGCAGTTCTTCCTGAGGAAGAGAGAATTATTGAGTCTGGTGATCTTATATTTTTAGAGGTTCGCTCTAGTGCCTTTGAAAGCGTATATGAAGACCTAATTTCAAAATTTGAATTAATCACAGATGAAGATATGTTTGAAGTTCCTGCGGCGAAGAGTCATAGGCTTAGAATGAATGTTCCAAGATTTACATTTGAGCGTAATTCTAGAATGGGCGTAGTTAAGAAGGGGACAGATGTTCAAGTTTCCCCTGAAAAGTTTCCGGAACTCTTAGAGATCTATAAAGAACTTTCTACACTTGGTATTGATTATAACCTCTTTGGTCATTTTGGAGATGCACACTTACACTTTAACTTCTTACCTGATCAAACGAAGGTCGAAACTTGCCAAGAGAAATTGGAAGAGTTGTATAGAAAGGTTAAGAGTATTGGTGGGTCTCCATTTGCAGAGCATGGAATTGGCTTAATTAAGCAGAAGTTTATTGCTGATTTCTTAGATCCTTTACACTATGTTGTCTTTGACCAAATAAAGAATGAGCATGATCCAGAAAATATATTATTTCCAATGGGATTTTTAAATTTAAATAGGAGTATTGGTTGAGAGCTAGGATTTATAAATCTGATAAGCGTCAATTTGAATGTAAAGTTGAATCGACTGGCGAGATGGTTAAGGCCAATGCTATTGGAAATCTCTTAAAGAAAGGCGAGACTCTCGTTGTAGGAGATTGGGTTGGACTTGAAGAAATTCCAGAGACAAATGAAATTATTATTACTTCTCTTGAAGAGAGAGGAAGTGAAATATTTAGAATAATCGTTCGCGAGCAAAGAAAGAAGGTTACTGCATCTAATTGTGATCTCTTAATTATCTTAACATCAGTTTCAAAACCAAAATTTAAGCGTGGTTTTATCGATAGATTCTTAGCAAGAGCAAGTCAGTGGGGGATTCGTCCCATTGTTGTTTTTAATAAAATGGATGAGTTTGATGACGACTTTGATATTTTATTTGAAGAAAGAAGGCTTGAAAATCTTGGCGCAAAATGTTTTGAGATATCGGCCCTTAATCCTGATTACAAGCAGAGGTTTCTTTCCAAAGGTTATGAAGATTTGAAGAATGAAATTCATGACAGAACTTCTATTTTTCTTGGTCAATCAGGAGTGGGAAAGAGTGAGACAATTAACACTCTCTCTGAAGGAAAGTATAAATTAAAAACTAATGTAATTGCGAGAGTTGGAAAAGGGTCCCACACAACAACTTGGTCTGAAATTATTGACCTTGATGGTTTTTGTACCATTGATTCTCCAGGAATTAGATCTTTCTCATTAGAAGACGTTGATCCAGAAGAGCTCTTAAGTTTATTTCCTGATTTAGAAGAGATCGCCGGGGAGTGCAAGTTCTCAAATTGTGAGCATCTTGAAGATTCTAAAGGCTGTGTTTTTTGGAGTAAGTATTCTCCTGAATCTGAAGAGGGGGAGCTTATTCATAGTAGATTGGATTCCTATCTTCGTATTTATGAAGAAGTTTCGGCACAGCCATTTTGGCAGAGAAAATATTAGTCTACTGAAAACAGTAGGTTATGGATATTTCTTTGCTTTATTCTCTTAAGTTTTCAACGATTACTCCGATAAGTCTCTTGATGTAAAAATCTTTAGGAGACCTAGATGACTGATAAAGTGTTGGATTTTGTTGAAAAGAGAAAAGAGAATGTAGAATTAAAGCGTAGAAATTTTGAAAGAATTCTATTTCAAAACTTTCTTGGGGCCTATTCTGTTATTGATCAGTCCGGAGTTATTTATCCAATAGATCTCGTTGATATCTCCAATGAAGGGTGCCTCTTTCAAATTCCTTGGAATGCGAGTAGAGACTCTAAGTTTGAGCAAGACACAGAGATTTCTATGAGAATGTACTTTACAAATGAAAGCTATGTTCCTGTAATTGTTAATGTTAAATACGGACGTGAATATATTGGTAGGGATGGAAACACGTATATGCAATATGGGTGTGAATTTGACCAATCACTACCTTCGTTCACGGCCATGAAGAGTTTCATTGAATTCATGTACTCTTTCGCTGAGCATTCCGCCATAGATAAGGGCGACCGAAAAGTTTATTTCAGATAATAATACTATATAAGGCCCCTTTCGAAGGGGCTTTTCTTTTAAGAATGTTCCATTCGTGATAGAAAATCTTCTATGAAATTAGCAATATTAGGCAGTGGTCCTCTCGCTTTAGAGGCAGCGCTACACTTTGACAAATTAGGTGCTCACGTCACTCTCTTCTCTAGGGGAGAGCTTGGGGGAATGGCAAAGAGAGTAAATTCATTTGCTAGCGAAACTTCAATGGAAGAGACTTGGGGAGAACTCACATCGTCCGTTGGAAGAGAAGCTCTTAGTTTGAGTGTTGATCTCTCTGAGATACCTAGTAATGAGGAGTATTTTAAAAGCTATTTCGCTCCTCTCGTCTCCCTTGGAAGTAATTCGATTATAATCAAGCCTGGTAATGTTGAGAGAGTTCATAAGCGCTTTCTATCACTCTCTGAGGAAGTTCCAGGTAAATCTAGATTACACGATCTTTTTAGAGTTGTTTTTTCTGCAGACCCAAAGAAGAATATTTTAAATCAAGTTGAGAGCAATCCAGAGCTTTTTGAAAAACTAGGAGAAGATGTTCTAGCTTCTTTAAGTGAGTCGGTTGAATCTTTTGAAGATTTTGATCTAGTTATCGACTCTACTGGAACGTTTGAATTTACTTACCCTATGGGACCTTCTAATTCTTACGCTTTGAATGAGTCTAGACTGTCGAGTACTTCAAAAACTTTCTATGGGCGAGAGTGCTTGAGTAGCTACTCTGAAGTTACAAAGAGTTCGAAGCATATTGCTATCGTTGGCTCGGGACATTTGTCAGCTTTACTTCTATGTGAATTAGATCTTTGGTTGGATGAAGACTCAAGTCGAGTTGTTTCACTGGTTACAACGGAAGATAGACCATTTGAAAATTACTTAGCGGGAAATAGAGAGAGCACTCTTGGTATTATGACCACAGAAGTAGTTAGTAAGTACTTTAGTAAATTACAAACGGCGAGAAGAGATTATGAGAAAGATCTTTTTGAGTGGCGAGGACTAGAACCTCATATAAAAGCAAAAAAGGCCGCCCCTAAAGAGCCTTCGTGCCAATTAAATATTATTACTGCAAGTAATGTAACTTCACTAGATAAATTACTAGATAGAGAAGGCCTATTTGTAACTTGTGAGACCTCAACCTTTAGGAAATCAACTGACGGACTAGGGGAGCAGATTTCAACATTTTCATGTGATGCTATTTTTGTGTGCACAGGTCATAGGGCCAATCATTCTATTGCTAATGGGTTGAGGGTTGAAAATATTGGAAAGGGTGAAAGTATTTCATATTCTGAACCTGGTTATTTTACTTTGACTGGTGTTGAAGCCGGTAAGACTTCTCTTTCAAATGGGTTGAAGAAAATTCCTCGTATTGAAAATGAAATTATGAACTTTTTTAGCAGAGCTTAATTTGAAATATATTTTACTATGTACATTCTTACTTCTATCAAGTTGTTCTTCTTATACTCTCAAAAATTATGAGAGAAGAAATGAGAGAGAGTACGAAGATGGTAATGGTGTTATTCAGTACTTCTTGGCAGATCTTCCAAATTGGGCGAACTTCTCATCTGCGGGAAGCTGTCATCGAAACTTTCCCGTTAGATATTTAAATATTAAAAACTTAAGAGATAGTTTTTCTCTGAGTTATGAAGAGGCCATTCAGTTTCAATTGATGTTCAATGAGTTTTCTGAAGAGAGAAAGAAACAAGCTTCAGCAAGCTATATTCCATTTAAAGATGAAGAGAAAATTTTCTATACAGTGCTAGATAAAATAAAGGCCGGAATTAGAAATTTTTCTAGGCCAAAATATAAAGTTGTAAACCTTATTTGGGTTGATATTGCTTTGGAAGATAAGAAATCGCTAGCAAGAGTTAAGAAGGCCCTAGCAAGTGAATCTTTCCAGGAAGGACATCCTGTCTTTGTTTCTCTGTGCATGAATAGAAGAGAGTTAAGAGGATATATTGAGAAAATGGGCTTAAAGATTGCTGGAGCGAAATATATGAGCTACGAGCTTTTAAATCCATTCGATCATAATAATAATCTCGTTGCAGTACCAATTATAGATTTAAATAAAATATTTAATAAGAACCAGAAAATACAACTCTTTCTCCCTAAAGATAAGCCTTTTGAGTTTAAGGGGCAGGTAAGAGTTAGAAAGTTTTAATCAAGGAGAACGATATGTTTGGTATGGGTGGAGTAAAGAAATCAGATCATAAAGAAGATCTAGATAGAGTAACAGTAAATTTTCAAACAACTCTTGGAGAGTTTGAAGCAGAGCTTTACGCAAAAGAGTGTCCAGAAACAGTATGGAACTTTGTTAACCTAATCGAAGGAAGACAAGAGACAAAGAAAGAAGGACCTTATTATGATGGTCTTATTTTTCACAGAGTTATTTCTGGATTTATGATTCAAGGTGGATGTCCAGACGGAAACGGAATGGGTGGTCCAGGTTATAAATTTGGTGATGAGTGTACTCCTGAACTTAAGCACGACAGCGAAGGTATTTTCTCTATGGCCAATGCTGGACCTGGAACAAATGGTTCTCAATTCTTTATTACTCTTGGAGCAACTCCACACTTAAATGGAAGACACACGGTCTTTGGAAAAATTACAAGTGGTATGGATGTTATTCATAAAATTGGAACAACTCCAACAGGTGGAATGGATAGACCTATTGATGAAGTTGTAATGGAAAAAGTTACTGTAAAAAGATAAGAAATTAAAAGGCCCGTCTAGGGCCTTTTTCTATGACTCAATTCTCTCGATCATGAGTTGAATATATTGATTTCCATTAAAGTGATTTACCCCAAGAGTGAAGTAAGCAGTAAGTTCATCATCATCTCTTTCTTGAGCATTATAAAGATCTTCAGGGTGAGCGATTCCCCATTTTCCAATATAATTAAAGCTGATACCTTTTAGCTTACAAGTAGGGTCTTTCTTAGAGCTTAGATTCCATCTCACATGGACATCTTTTAAGAGGTCAAAGCTATCAAGTCTAAAATTCTTCATTTTAAATAGTGGCTTCTGATTTCCCATTCCAAATGGCTCTAGCATCTCAAGTTCTTTTAAAAGCTTTGGGTTTATTTCATGAGGTTCGATTTCAACATCAAAGTAATTTTGAACAGTTCTTTGAATAGCTGGAACCTTAGAAATTGTTTCAAGCATATTCTTCTTGAAGACACTTAAGTTCTCTTTTGGCATGGAAAGCCCTGCTGCCGCTTTATGGCCACCAAACTTTAAAAAGAGTTCAGAATTTTCAGCTAAACAGTCAAAGAGGTTTAAGTCTCCTGCGCTTCGAGCAGATGCTTTGATGATTCCATCCTGCTCTGAGTTTGTGAAAACTATGGCAGGAACTTTAAATGTTTCAACAAGTTTAGAAGCAACTATTCCAATGACGCCTTCGTGCCAATCGGCAGAGTAGACAATTGAGGCCACATGCTCTTTTCCATCTAAGCTCTTAAGTACTTGCTCCTTCGCAGAATTAAAAACTTCTGCTTGTATGAATTTTCTTTCTTTATTACAAATTTCTAGATGAGAGTAGAATTCAAAAGCTTTCTTATCATCTTCAATCGTTAAGAGTTGAAGTGCTTTTTCTGGGTGATCTAGTCTTCCCTTAGAATTAATAAGAGGGCCAATATTAAATGATAACTTCTCAGAAGGAACGAAGCCTCTCTTTCTCTCTTCAGGGGAGAAGAAGGCCTTAATTCCGTGGTACTGAGTTGTAGGGATTTGTTTTAATCCGTGCCTTACAATTTTTAAGTTTGTTGGGTTTAATTTTGCTAAGTCACAAATGGTTCCAATGGCCGCAAATTGTAGAAGAGGGTAGAGACTAGGGATATCTTGTCCTCTAGCTATTAGATCTTCTCTAATTTGAACAGCAAGAGCGAATCCAACAGTAACTCCTGCTAAGGCCCTTAGTTCAGAGTTTTCTGGCTCATCTCTTCTATTTGGATTTATGATGGCAAAGGCGTCAGGCATGACATCTCTTGCATCTTTATGATGATCGGTAATAATTAAATCAATACCAATTTCTTTAGCCCTATCTGCAGCTTCATTATTTGTGATTCCGCAGTCGACTGTGATCATTACTTTATAACCATCTTCGTGGGCCTTATCAACTGAAGGAGGATGTATTCCGTAGCCTTCAATAAATCGGCTTGGCTGAATAAGACCTACTTCGACATCAATCATTTTAAAGAAGTGATAAAGAAGCGCACAAGATGTTGTTCCATCAACATCGTAGTCTCCGTAGATGGCAATTTTCTCGCCGTTATCCATGGCCTCTATAACTCTCTTAGATGAAATATCTAAGTCTTTCATAGAAGTAAGAGAAGGCATGGCCTTTAAATCCCATGATAGAAATTCTGTTATCTCTTTTGGACCCATATCTCTTTTGTCAAAGATACGTTGAATAACAGGATGGAAGCTAGGCTGCATCTGTGGTTTTTGTGAATTAGTAACATGTGTAGTGTGTGTAGTTTGCATTTAGAAATACTAGCATAGCGTGAATGGAATGACTTGTGATTAGGGGTGCGTTAAGAGATTGAGTATAGGTGAAAACTAAAAGAAAAAGGGCCAAATGAGGCCCATATTTTCTACCAAATTACTTGAATTCCCTTAATGAGATCATCTTCATGGAGTTCATCAGAACCTAGAAAAAGGTTTTTAAACTCTTCTGAATTCTTCGCATGAACTTTACCGAAGTAGTTCGTAGGAAGAAATGATTTCTTACAAGAAGGACACTTGCTAGCTTCTCTAGCCGTCTCAAGTAAATGTCCGCAACAGTGGCACTTTTTAATAATTACTTTCTCTGTTACTTTTCTTGATCTGATTTCCGCTTTCATTGTTACTCCTCATAAGTACACACGTAGTAACATCTATCCTTGATATTCTTTTACGCCCTCATCCATTGAGTTGCTAATAAACTAATCGTGAATATTAAGGAAATATTTAGATAAAAGTGGAAAAAAGTGCCGGCTAAAAAGAGTCAACTTTAGAAATAAAAAAGGGACCAATTTGGTCCCCTTTTTTATCTTTTTGTTTTTATTAGAAACTGTAGTATCCACTTGGGTTTCTAGATGATTCAGGCTGGAACATATCTCTAATAGAGTAGTCGTTACTGAATCCACCATATGGTCTTTCTTGTTGGTAATAGTTATTTGTTACATATTGTGGCGCTGCGTATGGGTCTTGCATTCTCATTCCTGTTCCACCGAAACCAAAGTTTTGTTGTGGAAATTGTTGTCCATATCCAGTTAGTGGATTAGTTAGCATATTTGGTGCGTAACTCATCTGGTTTTGATTCATCATTCCTGCAAACATTTGAGGAAGTCTCATAAAGTTTGCCATCATCATTTGGATAACAGAATCAAATTCTTTCTTTTCTTTTACGAAGGCCTTATTTTCTTTCTCTAGTTTTGCAATCTTTTCAATTCTCTCTTCTTTTTCTTCTTTAAGAGTTTTTATTGCGTCTTTAGATTCTTTGATTACTTTTGTACTATCATTGATCAAAGCTTGTAATTCAGAGATTTTATCTGTGTTCACTTTGATTTCTTCTTGCTGGCAAGAAATAGTATTATCCTTTTCTGCAATAAAACCATCTTTTAACTCAATATCTTCTATTTTTTTAGAAATTTCTTCATCCTTTGCAAGAAGCTCAACTTCTTTTCTTGCAAGTTCGTCTTCTTGTAATTGAGAGATCATTGCAAGTTCTTCCATTTGTTTGTCGAGCTCTTCCTTAGCAAGAGTTAGGTCACTATGATCTTGTTGGAGTGAAATTAGAGAAGTGTCTAATTCAACTATCTTTTGATCTTTCTCACTTATAGATTCGTTTAACTTCTCGATTGAAAGATTTAGTCCTTCAATACTTTTGTTAAGATCGTCATTAGCACTAACGGCTTGTGCTAGAGCAATATTCTTAGCATCAACTTGAGCAGAGAGGTCGTTAAGAGCTAAGTTTAAACTCTTAGACTTTTGATTTTTCTCTTCTAAGTTTGATCTAAGTTTTGCAATTTCTTCTGAGTTGGCTTTCCCTGATGATTCAAGAGCTGCAATTTTCTTCGATAGCGCTTTCTTAGCATCATCTGCTTTGAAAATTTCTTCAGCAAGTTTCTTATTTATTTTTGTTAAACCACCGATAGCTTCTTTGTGCTTAACTTTTAATGATTCCATTTTTCTTTCAGCAGCAATTTTTTCACTTTTAGCATTTGCTAACGCATTTTTTAATTCATTTATTTTTCCAATATTAGCGTATGCAACACCTTTCTTCATTTGAGATGAAAGCTTTGTTTCAATTTCAACGAGTTTCTTTGTTACTTTTATCATATCGCCATTTGCATTCTTCATTTCAATGGTAACTTCTTCCATTCTGATTTTTTGTTCTTTGATATATTGTGCAGAAACGTATTCTGCAATGATAGGATTTTCTACAGAGGCTACAGACCTTGTATTAGAGTAGTTAATTGTTTGATAGATTTTTACTGCTCCAAAAGTTGCACTAAACATACTTAAGGCAATAAGTGATTTCATCATTGGCTTTTTCATATTATCTCTCCCAGATAAATATTCTTAAACTAAAGTGTAGATATAGTTATATATCCAAGAAATATGCCAAAATGTGTATCTGTAAGAGGTTAAATTTATTGAAGAATGTCTGTCTAAAGTTTAGACAGTGTGTAAAAAATATTCAAAAGGACCTAGGTTTTAATGCCTAGGTCCTTTAGAAATAGGGGGGGAGAGATATTAGTTAATACTGAAAGCCTCAGCTTCAATACTTGTTCTATTAAAGTTAGGTATAAAAGGTTGTGGTGTATGACCAGCAACATTGTTAAATGATCTTGTTTCTCCGAGCCTTTTTGATGAGTGGTTCATCATTTGTCTTGCTCCTGAGAAGTCTTGTTGCATAAAGTTTAGCCATGACGAATTATTACTATTGAAACTCATCAATGGATTGTAGTTCATAAATGGGTTCGAAAAGTATCCAATCCCAGGCATCTGAAAAGACGTTTGAAAGCCTTGTCCAAAAATCATACCCATGGAAAGTATTTGTTGGAATCGATTCGGCACATTTTCTTCTTTTGAAGCTAGCTTATCTTCATCTTCTCTTTCTTCTTTTAGATCGTCTTTATTATCTTTTTCTTTCTTATCGACCTTTGCTACGGCCTCTTCCTTATCCTTTAATAGGTCTTTTATTTGCGCAGAAAGTTCATCAATTTCGTTTCTAAATTCACAGGCCGTCACATCGCGTACGACAGCCTTTATTTCAGTGATTCTCTTGCTTAGATTGGTAATGATTTCCTCGTTACTCGCCATGTCGGACTTAAGCTTTATAATGGACTCATTTTCTTTATCTTCAATTTTCTCTTCCACTGAAGTTATTTGTTTCTTAATAGACTTCAGTCCATCTTGAATATTCTTCATGTCAGACAGAAGTTTTTCTTTCTCTTCTTCAAAGATTTCGGGCTTATCTGAATCTAGTGCTTTTATAGCACTTTCTCTCTTTGCTATTAATTTATTAAGATCTTCTCTTGTCCCATCAATAAAGGACTCTAGGTGTTCTTTATCAAAGTTTTCAGTTCTATCTTTTATAATAATTTCTTCACTAGAAGCAATTGTTCTGTAAACACTCTTTGGTGTTTCGTAACTAAATTGATCAACGAGATTTGGTGTACTGAGTACGCAAAGTGTTGCGAACCCAAATAGTATTGGCTTTTTCATTATAATCTCCCTATTTCTAAAAAATAAAATATCTCTCTGAGATACATTACAAAAAGCGGGCCAGAATAAAATTAATCTAAGTGTATGAAAGAATAAAAAATGTAATTGTGAATGTGTATAAAATAGAAAGAGTGTGTAAAGAAAGTGAACAAAAAAAGGGCCGAATAATTACGGCCCGAAAGATTATTGAATATTATTCATATTCTGCATTGATTGATTAAAAGCATTTTGGATCTTCTTCATCATCTCTAATTCTTGCTTATATCTTAGAGTTTCAATTTTCTTCTTAACCATTAGCTCATTTCTTTTTTCAAGTTGCTCTCTAAAAAGTTTTAATCTTTGAGCAGAAGTTAATTGCTTTCCTTTTGTTGGAGCAGAGTAGCTTCCATCTATATCAATTGGCATATCAAAATCAATATTAGATGACTCGTATTGAGCGTAAGATGTACTTGTAAGTAAAAGTGCAACTAGAACTAATTTTTTCACTGCTAATCTCCATGTCTTTAATTTTTTCCATTTCTAACTTTTTTGTCGCAGAATGTAAAATCACATGAAGAAAGTATAAACGCGTAGCGTCTAGTGTTGATTTATGAGAGGGAATGAGAGTTGAATAGTTATAAAGATTTCAGTTATTTAGGCTTTTTTATGGTTATATACTTCTTTAATTTTTCAATCAAAGAGGCAAAGCATTTTTCTGAATAGACGATAATATCATTCGCCCCATACTCAAATGCGTTAAGAACTTCTTCTTGATCAGTACCATTAGAAATGAAAATAATTGGAAGCTCAGTCTTTGTATTTGAGATTCGGGCCAAGCTTAAAATCTCTAGGCCAGGCATATCGGCTAAATTTCCGAAGATGATCAGGGCTGCGTATGAGTTCTTTTCAAGAAGATGAATAGTTTGAAAACCTTCAAGAGAGAGTTCGACTTGGTGTCCTTGAGCTCTGAGTCTCAATGCAAAGTTATTTCTTCTGTCAGGATCACCATCGACCATTAATATTTCAGTCTTTTTCATATCTCACCAATATAACGTCAAATATTAACCTAAGGCAAGGGGTGGGAGATCATTCCTTTTCTATCAAATGGACTGAAACGTTAAGGTATAGAAAACTCTTTCTACATTATCTCCGTTCTTACTTACGACATTCTCTCTTTGTTCATGAGAATTAATTAGTTTAAATGAGTGTGAAAAGAGTGAGTGCACCTGAGATACGTCATAGAGATTAAAGTTTTCTTGAGTGAAGGGAAGTTTCTCCATGAAACTTTTTTCTGCAAAACTAATTGTAACAAGACTTTTCGGTTTTAAGGTTCGATGGATTTCTGAGATAAGAGGCGTTTCCATGGCCTAGTTCAAGAATTCTTTCCTTATTTAATATTTGAAGTTCCTTAAACGAAGAGAGGATCATGGAGAGATTACTCTCACTCATCTGCTTGGCAATTTCAATGCCTTTCTCACCTTGTGGGTGAGAGAGTTGTTCAGATAATTCGTTAATGCTTAGATTTTTCATAGAGTAATTCTATGAATCAATTATCGAATTGTAAATTAAGATAGATTAAACTCTTTATTCCTTAAACATTGATTGGAAATGTTTAGATGAGTCTGGAAATTTTGCGACAGCTTTATCAATTAGGTGAATAATTGAATTTGTCTTTCTTTGCGCTTTTATTGAGCTTAGAATGACTGCCTCATAAACTTTGATATTGGCAACACCAGATTCCGCGAGGGGAATACCTTTCTTAAGTACACTATTAATATCTTTATTACAGTAATCAATTTCAATTTCTAAACTCTTGTAGAGAGGGTTTTCCCCGTGGAGAGATTCAAATTGTCTTAGAACTTCAAAGCCTAGTTTTACTTCCTTATGTTCAATGAAAGTAGAGATAATATTCTCTAAAATAGAAAGTTTCCCGGAGGAACATTTAACTGCCTCAAGTAAAGTTTTAATTCCTTTTTGTCTTTCTCCATTTCGTAAGAAGAATTTACTACAAATAACAAGGCTAGCCGCTATATTTGTTTTAATTGAAGGGGATTGAACTTCTAAGCTTCTAAAAAATTCTGCATACTTAATTAAGTCTTCATATTGGTGGTTCGCAATTGATAAGCGTATCAGACTTGGTAGATTATCCGGGTTTATTGGATAGTGCTTAAGTAACTTTATTGTATGTGTGTAAGCTTTCTTCCACATCTTTATGTTTGAATATTCTTCAGCTAATGCTTTTAAAGAGTGGTAGTGGGCATGATTTACTTCAAGGGATTGTTCATATAGCTTTAGAGCTTCTTCTAGATTACCTTCTTCTTGATGAATTCTTGCATCTAGATAGAAAATCTCATCTAAATTATCGAACCCTTCAGCTAAGGGAGCTAATTCTTTTTTGGCCCTTTCTAAATCATTTAAAAAGATAGCTTCTTTTATTGAATGATAAGACTTTATAAATGGAGTCGCATTCATTTTTCTTTCAATTGTTTTTAGTAAACTTTCGGCAATTGATTTTGCTGTAAAGGGCTCTGCGATATAATCATCCGCTTCTGTATCTAGTATCAAGCATGAAGAAGCGATACTATTTGGTCCAGATATGAGAGAGAAAATAGCATCTTGTCTATTTGGGAAAATATTTAAATGGGTCTTTAGAATATCAATTCCTTTTTGGTCTTGAACTTCAAAGCCTGCAAATACGATATCAATTTTTAGATCGTTGATAATTTCACAGGCATCGGAATTATTATCAGCAATAAAAATATGCTGAACTTTAATACCAAAGGTAGAGAGGATTTTCTTAAGTGTTGTACGAGTCGTTTTCTTTGTTTCTGCAATTAGAACCTTCTTATTTTCTAAGTAGGACTGAATTGCTTCGACTCTCTTTGGGTTCATATCATCAAAGATCATTTCTTCACCTCTTCAACTAAAGAGGTTATTTTATCCTGCTGCTCTATATATTTTGTGATTATTGATTTCCATTCATTGGTCTTATATTGAGAGAATTTAACCTCAATTAAAACTTGATCTTCATCCACTTGACTTAGGTCTATAACTTTTCCAATTAAGGTAATGGACTCAATAGATTCTGGAGGTGGGAATTTTTGCAGCTTCTTTTTTAGACGACCTAGAAAAATTGCGAGAGTCAGGTTGTGGCCTGATTGGCAGATATTTTTAGGCAAAGTAATACATACAGAATCTTCACGGAGTTCTGTGATATTGATTAATTGACTCTCTAAGTAGGATACGCCTGACGTATCATTTCTAAGAACTAAGTCATGACTTAGTTCTTGGTATTGTTCGAAATTTAGAGAATCGCTTATAAGGTTTTTTTTAGCAGCGCGATCATTCATGCCTTCTATTTTAGATGGAAAACCAATTTGAGACAAATTGCCTATAAATATGGAACTTTAGTACCGTTTTTACTTAATAAGTGACCACTAAAGTGGTATGTTTCGGGATTATAAGCATTTACCTTACCCTCTCCTCCAGGAATATCGATGATGTAATTTGGCATGGCCCATCCGGGGAGCTCGTCTCGTAAAGTGGAGTAAATCTTTCTCCCTTCTTCAAGAGAAAGCATGAAGTGAAGTCCGCCTCTTACTTGATCAGGGTGGTGAAGATAGTAGGGACGAATGTCTAATTTAATAAATTCGTTAATGAGTGCGAGTAGGTCTTCTTTTGAATTGTTAATATCTTTTAGGAGAACACTTTGCGAGAGGAGATTAATACCATGGTTTCTAAGTTTCTTAATTGCTTCTCTGTTTTCCTCTGTAAATTCATCTCTGTGATTTGCATGAACCACTAAATGAATTTGTTGAAATTTCGTTTTAAATTCTTTGATCATATCGCAGAAGGTTTCAGTAATCCTACTTGGAAGAATAATCGGAGTTCTGGTGTGAAAGCGAATATACTTTATATGTGAAATCTTGCTGAACTTTGTAAGATAGCTTTGAATTTTTTCATCGCTAAGAATTAGAGGATCACCTCCGCTGAAGATAATTTCTTCAATTTCTTCATGCTCTCTTATATAAGAGAGAACCTTCTCAAAATTTGATTTAAAGAGTTCGTCATTGGTACTGAGTTCATTCTTTCTAAAGCAATAGCGACAAATAACTGGGCACACTTGAGTGGGGAAGAAGAGAATTCTATTTTTATATCTATGAACAATTTGAGAGATTGGCGACTGATGATGGTCTCCTATAGGATCAATAAGCCCTTCGGTGCTGGTTTCTTCATGTGTGGGGAGAAATTGTCTTCCAAGAGGTGAGTCTAATCCCTTTTCTCTTATTCTTTGGGCGAGAGATCTTGGTATGAGAATTGGATAGCCTGTCTTTGGAAAAGACTTATTAAAGAAAGACTCAAGGGCTTCATGAGATTTAATAGATTGCTTGAATTCCTCCTGCCAGCTCTCCATTAGTCATCAAGTCCTTTTACATATCTTCTTCGGGCCCATTTGGCACAACCAAAGATTAAGAGAGCACCCATGGTGGCAATACCTGTAAAATGAATAAGAACAGTTTGCGTATCCATTGCGCCAGAATTGTTTAGTGTATACCAAATCCAGCGAAGTAGTACTAAGTGTAAGATGAGGATGATTAATTGTTGAATTCTTAAATTTAAATTCTTCTTTGTTATATAGCTCATTTCTTTTCCATTTTTTCTTTTAAGACTTTCTTTTCATCAGCACTAAGTTCTCTTAGTTCTATAATTTTCTTTAAAGAAAATGATTTATACATATTGCTAACAAGGCAGTGGGCGTAGAGCATATTTCCTTGTGGCATAGGAAGAAAGCTTATAGGGCGCACTGGCCTAAATTGATTCTTTAAGCTTCCGCCTCGGTATTTGATCTCGATCATTTCTTGATCTTTTACTTTGTCTTGTAAAGGTTTTAATTTTTTAGGAATTTCAAAATCTTCTTGTTTAGAGAAGTCTTTCACTTTAAAAAGATAAGCTTCGTTTAAAATTTTTCTATCTGGTTTTTTAAAAACTCTCAGTCCTCTTTCAAAAACTTTTAAACAGGCGATGGCATCATCTAAAGCACGGTGGTGGTTTTCAAGAGGAATTTCTAATTCCTTAGTTAAAGTTGCTAACTTAAAGTTGGAGCATCCTCTGAGAGAAAACCTCGAAAATTTACAAGAGCAATAGATATGAGATTCGCCAAGCGGGAGTTTATTTTGGTGCATTCCAAAAACTAGGAAGCCTAAGTCAAATTTTGCATTGTGAGCAACGAGAGGAAGACTTCCAATAAAATTTATGAACTCTGGTAGAACTTTGTCTAAAGTTCTCTTTCCTTGCACCATGTCGTTTGTGATGCCATGAATATCAATTGTAAATTGAGGGATATCTATTTGTGGGTCAATAAGCTCGTCAAAAACTTCTTCGCCGTAAGGCGTCACCTTAATGGCGGAAAGCTCTATCACCTTATCAATAAGGGGTGAGAGCCCAGTGGTCTCTAGGTCGAGAGCGACAATTCCATTGGGGAATGATCTTAGTAGAATTTCTCTCTCTTCCTGCGTAAAGTATGCCATTTTCACCCTTAGTCACGCGTTATTTCTTAAGTCATGGAGATCACTTTGAGTGACACTTTTCATGGCCAAATTCACAAAGTATTGATATTAAACATGAACTTTTATTTGCTGATATTTTCAACTCTTAGTCGAGTAGTCATATATCTTAAAACACTGAAGGATACAAATATATGAAGAGTTTTGATGTTGTTGTTATTGGAGCTGGGCCAGGTGGATATGTTGCCGCAATTCGTGCTTCACAACTTGGAAAGAATGTTGCGATTGTTGAAATGGATAAGTTTGGTGGAGTTTGTCTAAACCGTGGATGTATTCCAACTAAAGCAGTTCTTAAGTCTGCTCACTCTGTTCACGAAATAGCTGACATGAAAGACCTTGGTATCAACGTTGAGTTAAAATCTTTAGACGGTGGACAAGCTGTTAAAAGAGCAAAAGGTATAAGTGATAAAATCTCAAAAGGTGTTGAGTTCTTAATGAAGAAGAACAAGATTACTTCTATTGAAGGTAAAGCTATTCTTAAAGACAAGACAACGATTGAAGTTAAGTCTAAGAAAGGTCACACCGAAACAATTAAAGCGACAAATATTATTCTAGCAACTGGTGCTCATTATAGAAGCTTTCCAGGGCTTGAGCACGATGGGAAGAGACTTATTGGAGCTTGGGAAGCTATTAAGATGGAGAAATTACCAAAGTCTATCGGTATCATTGGTGCTGGTGCAATTGGTGTTGAATTTGCCTACTTTTGGAATGCTTTTGGAGTAGATGTTCATATTTTTGAACTTCAAAAGAATCTTCTTCCAATTGAAGATACTGATTCTTCTAAAGAAGTTGAAAAAGCGTATAAGAAATATGGAATCAAACTCTCTCTTGGAGTTGAAAAAGTTTCTGCTAAGAATAATGGAAATGATGTAACAATCACTGCTGTAGAGAATGGTAAGACTGTTGATTATAAGTTTGAGATGGGTCTTATCGCTGTTGGTATGACAGGAAATATTGATGGTATCGGTCTAGAGGCCGCTGGAATTAAAACAGATAGAGGTTTTGTTTCTGTAAACAATATGTATCAAACAAGCGCTCCAAATGTTTACGCAATTGGTGATCTTGCTGGACCACCTCTTCTTGCACACGCAGCTTCTCACGAAGGTGTTGTCGCGGCAGAACACATTTCAGGACTTCACCCTCACGCAATCGATGCGATGAATATTGCTGGTTGTACTTACTGTCAGCCTCAGGTGGCTTCAGTTGGTTACACTGAGAGAGCTCTTAAAGAAAAAGGGATTAAATTTTCGGTTGGTAAAATTCCTTTCCAAGCAAACGGAAAAGCTATGGCCTCAAATGAGACCGCAGGATTTGTTAAAACTCTTATGGGTGAAGACGGAGAAATGCTTGGTGCTCATATTGTTGGAACTCAGGCGACTGAACTTATTCATGAGTATGTTCTATTTAGACAAATGGAAGGGATTGATGAAGAGATGTTCGCTACAGTTCATCCACACCCAACTCTTGGAGAATTCTTAGCTGAGTCTGTACTAAATGCTAAGGGTAGAAGTTTAAACTTCTAAGGTTTTAATTAAGTTAATAAAGAATAGGAGACATATATGAGACACGAAATCGTAATGCCACAAATGGGTGAGTCGATCACAAACGGAACGATCACTAAGTGGCATAAACAACCAGGAGATATGGTTGAAATTGACGAGATTCTTTTAGAGATCTCTACAGATAAAGTTGAATCAGAAATCCCTTCTCCAATCGCTGGAAAAGTTGTCGAAGTTATCTACCCAGAGGGAGATACGATTGACGTAGGAATTCTAATCGCTGTTATTGATGATGATGCTAATGCAACTGTTGGTGGATCAGCTCCGGCTGCTTCTGCACCAGCGGGAGCTCCTGCATCTTCTGTGTCAGCAACGCCTGTTGCAGGTAGTGAAAGAATGGACGTTGTAATGCCACAAATGGGTGAGTCTATTACAAACGGAACGATTACTAAGTGGCATAAGCAACCAGGTGATATGGTTGAAATTGACGAAATTCTCTTAGAGATTTCTACTGACAAAGTAGAGTCTGAAATTCCTTCTCCTGTAGCAGGAAGAGTGGAAGAAGTTCTCTTCGCTGAAGGTGAGACTATTGATGTTGGGATTAAGATTGCTTCTATTGAGCAAAACTTAGATGTTCCATTTGGACAGAGTGGAGCAGCAGCGACATCAACTCCTGCACAAGCAACTTCAACACCTGCGGCGACAACTCAAGCTCCAGCAGCGAGTACAAACTCAGGAGAGAGAAGATTCTATACTCCTCTCGTTAAGGCACTTGCTACTAAGCATGGTGTTGCGCTTTCAGAATTAGCAAATATCTCTGGAAGTGGAGCAGCTGGAAGAGTTAATAAAGCTGACTTCATGAATTTCTTAAATAATAGAGGATCTGCACCAGCAGCAAGACCTGCAGCAGCGAGTGCTCCTGCGGCTCCTGTAAAATCTTCTGTTCCAGCATTCTCTTCAACTGATAGAGTTGAAATTGTTCCAATGGACAATATGAGAAAAGCAATCGCTAAGAATATGATCGCTTCGAAGATGACTTCACCACACGTGAATTCAATTGATGAAACAGATATGACAAATATCTTTAAGTTTAGAGAAGGCTTTAAAAATGAATTCAAAAAACAAGAGGGCTTCTCCCTTACTTATACTCACTTTATTCTCTACGCACTTGTACAAGCGCTTAAAGAATTCCCTGTTGTTAATGCATCTATAGATGGTGACAATATTGTTTACAAGAAAGACGTTAATCTAGGTTGTGCAGTAGCAGTTCCGGGGAACGGTCTAGTTGTTCCAGTAATTAAAGGTGCTGATAATCTTAATATTAGAGGAATTGCTAGAAAGTTAGATGAACTTGTTCAAAAGGCAAGAGCAAAGAAGCTTACAATGGATGATATGAGTGGAGGTACTTATACTTTTACTAATAACGGTTCATTTGGAATTCTTGCTGCAACACCAGTAATTCTTCAGCCTCAATTAGCAATCTTTTGTGTAGGTACAATGAAAAAGCGTCCAATTGTTACTGAAGATGATGCGATTGCAATTCGCCAGATGATGTACGCAACTCACACTTATGATCATAGACTGATTGATGGAGAAGTTGGTTCTAAGTTCTTAAGACACGTAATCAATACGCTTGAGACTACTGATTGGGCACAATTATTCTAATTAAGATTTAAAGTTTACTATAAAAAAGCCCTCGTTCTGAGGGCTTTTTTTATTATAATTATTCTACTTCTCTGTATGCACAGTAATTTTCTTTTTCCCAGCTAGTACCAAACTTTTCACTATAAGATCTGTAAGTATCAATGACTAGACGACTTCCTGTAAATTCTAAGTGTAGCTGACTTTTAGATTTAGCCGCTCCAAGTCTTCCGAATTTGATTTCTTTAGAGACAAAAATTCTATTATTATTTCTTTCTGCATTATACTTTGTCTTTGTTCTTGTTCCATGTGAAGTATTCATATCTCTATGTACTTGAGCTCCTTCATTAATATTTTCAATTACAACTTCACCTTCAGCAGAGTCCTTATTGAAATAAGCTCCCATAACATCTGATAATGTTAAACTTATTTGATTCTCTTTCTCTGTGAGTAGCATCTCTTGAGGGCAATCCGTAGTATCAGAACTAATAAGTTTATATTGATAATCTTGAGCAAAAGTAGAACTCATTAGAGTTACGAAGATAGTAAGTACTTTCATTTTTATTTCTCCATTATTGTTTTCTTAATTATGCATTTAGTATCATGCTTAATAAGCACGAATCAGTAGCAGTGTAATAAAGATAAGAAGAATGAAAAAATTATAATAGATATTCTGCATCTATTCCTTCAATGCTAGAAAAGAGAAAAAAACTAAGGATATCTCATGTACAAATCTCTATTATTTCTTGTATTTATATTTTCTCTAAACTCTGGAGCCAGAATAATCTCTCCAGAGCAAGTTATTGGCTTCTCTGACTCAAGTTTTAACTATAATTCTCAGGAAGAAGCTACTCAGGCTACTTTTTGTTTTCTTGGAGACTTTGAAACAACTTGTGAAGAAATCAAGAACGCTGCTTATAGAATGAATGGAGCTTACTATCAAGGCGCTCATGATAAAATTGAACTTCTTAAGTGTGAGTTAAGTTTTGGTGATTCTCACTATCAAGAAGACGAAGTTAAAGTGAGTTACGAGTTAACAGATGATTATGGTGGATATTTTTCAGTAACAAGAGCGATTAAGAGCTGTAAGCGTAGTCGGTTACTATAATTCTAGAAATGACAGGCCCACAAAAGTGGGCCTTTTTATTTAATAGTATTCGCCTGAGCTGTAAGTCGCATCATACATTCTTGCAACACCGTGAACGCGAACATTGCCCTTGAGTCCTGCAAACCCATAGATCATACTGTCGCCGTATACTCTGGCATTATCCCAAACACCTGCTTCTTCAAAAACTTGGGCATTTTCAAATACGATAGCATTTCCCCAGACTCTTGCATTGTCATATACCTTGGCGTGATCTTTAATGATGGCATTTCCTGTTATTTGAGCACTATTTAAGATCTGAGCATAGTCGCAAATTTGAACACCTTTACCGATATAGGCCATTTTTGAGACTCTAGCTGTTTCAGCTACGAATCCACCAATTTCTTCTCCGTGATTGATGTGAAAATCGCCACTCGCTCCACCACAAGGTTGAGTCGTCGCAAGAATAGGTAATGAGAATAAGAATAGAACTAAAGCTTTCATAAACATCCTTTTTTATAAATTTAAGAAAATTATAAGCAAGGATTAGTTAAATGTAAATTTGATGAATTGAGTTTTAGAGACTACCATACTTATATATCAATTCTTTGGAGAGTTATGAAGGTCTTGCTTTTTATTTCATTAGTTCTTTTATCATCTTGTGCAACCAGAAAGAGGACTGCGCTAGATTTTGATTTTACTCTCTCTGATGATTCTAAAGAGTCTCTCACTCTTTGGGCAACGAATTACTATACTCCTATTTTTCAAGCAAGAATGAATGGGATTCCCTTAAAGGATCTCGGCGAAAATTCACTAGTAAATGGAGTTTACCCCGTTCTTCTGACTAAGAAGGAGTGGTGTTTTTCAGCAATGGAAGGCTCTGTTGCTATAAAATTTCCTGGTGGAGATCAAAAGACTTTTAACTATGCAGGAAAGACTTCTAGACAAGTGGATTGCTCACCGTTCTTTGGAGAAGACTTTCCTGAGACAGATAAAGTTCGCTTTAGGGCGGCCAATAGCCGTTGGGGAGATGGAGTTCAAAACTATTCTCTTATTCCTTATCGCACGATTGCCGTTGATCCAAAATTTATTCCCTTCGGAAGCGTCATCTATATTCCAGAGGCTAAAGGCGTAAAATTCATGTGGGTTGGAAAGCAATTTACACACGATGGATTCTTTTTCGCTGGAGATAGGGGAGGAGCAATTAAAGGTCCCCATATTGATGTCTTTACTGGAAACTCAAAAAACCACGAATTTTCCTTTATAGGAAATCGTAAGAGTAAAACTTTTGAAGCTTTTAAGATTGAAGATGATGAGGTGATAGAAGATCTTACGAGATTACATAAGATCTTCTATTAGTATTATTCTTGAACTTTAAAAGACCCAAGAACAGACTCATCACTTGAGTTTACAAAACGAATTTCCCACCATCCCATCATCTTTCTTAAGAAGATTTCTGTGACTAAGTAATTTCCATTCGCTAGCTCTGTTGTAATGACAGGCCTTGTTCCGTGTTGCATATTTGGCATAATCATCCAAGGAAGAATCTCAACCTCTTCTTTGGGGATTGCTGTTTCAGTAGCATCGTCAGCATCAAAGAATCTTACTTCTAATTCTGAGAAATTTCTCTCCGCTCCAGAGTTTAGAAATGGTCCCTTTGTCCATTGGTATGCAACACAAGTGTTGCTCTCTTCTAAGAAGACATCGCAATTTGCAAATGAAAGTGTTGAAAGTGAAAAAATCATAAGGGCTAAAATAGCGTTCATATATTCTCCTATAATGGCCATCGCTCAAGCCAGCTGATGGCAATTGTTCTTGATAAGGTTGTGTTCTCTGTTGATCCTAAAATTGTCTGGTCTGTATAGCTAAGATTAAATGTAGAATCATTTATCATGTAGGCAAGTCCTAGCTCAAAATCCCAGTACTCTTCTCGGTTAGAGTTTTGTCGTAAATTATTTATGGTAATCTCTTTGTCGTTATAGTGATTTCTAGTGACTCCGATAGATGTTCTAATTGCTCCATTATTTGGAGAGTAGCCAATACTGAACCCTTGAGAGTCCGCACTAGATTCTGCTATGGAAGTTTTACCGATTTCTTCTTTATAAAGGTATCTATACTCGCTAAAAAATTGCCAATCAATACTTTTAAAAATTTTTGAGAAGACTAGGCCAAGAGCACTACTGTATTGCCCTTTTCCTGAGACATCTGTTAGAAGCGTCGTCGTTGTTTCAAAGTTGGACTTTCCTGTGGGAAAAGTCTGTTTGAAATAGATAAAGCCCCTTGGCTTCCAGACGGAATAAAATTTCTCAGGAAGATATTCGTAAGTAATACTTAGATCAGCATCTCCTAAGAGAGTCTTTGATTCTTTGACAGACTTATCTGAATTATCTTTATGAATAAGACTTATTCCTCCGCCTATTTGGAAAAGTGGTGAGAGGAGATAAGCTCCTTTAAAAGAAGTTGTAAGAGTTTGGTACTTTTTGCTATTGGCGTAGAAAACACTTTGATCTTTAGCATAAGTTCTACCGACGACTTTTCCTAGTGATTGCGCTACTGAGAATTGCGCTCCATTATCACCAGTAATGAGAGAAGGAAGCGCTGAGCTTCCTCCACAGCAAGCTGCACCGAAGGCATTTACTTGAAATAATATAAGGAGTAGAAAAATCTTCATAGAGAAAGTTCGACCTTTGTTGAATCAGATAAGTTACTTCCCTCGTAAAGTTGAATATTTAAATCCCAATCTCCACCCATATTGAAATAGAGCTCTCTTTGAATGTAGACGCCTTTAGAGAGTCTCTCTGTGTATCCATCATCTGCAGTGCCGTGACCCATCGAAGGCATCCATCCCCAGTTATAGAAAGCATATTGAGACGGAAGATCTGTAAGCTCTCCGTTTGAATCTTGAACGATAATCATAAAACTATTTTCTAAGCTAGGGTCTCCGTAAGGACCTTTTAGCCAATTGATTTTTAAATAGAGGTTAAGACTTTTAAACGAGAGGCTAGAAGCTACAGCATTTGTTCCTTGGGTTATTTGATCTTTTTCATTTTCATGATTAAAGAGAGGAGACTTTCCACAAGAAGTAAGAGCTAGAAGTATAAATGCAATTAAAAGAATTTTCATTTCTTACCTTACTATATAGCAGCCAAGTGCCTTGGCAAATTTGAGTTGAACATCTCTTCGCTTAGAAATATCTTCAAGTGCGTTCTTTAGATAGAATCTCTTGGCCCTTGCTGGATCAACACTATTAGTAACTCCTCCGTGAAAGAGGATTTCATTTTTCGCGTCTAGTACAAAGACGTGAGGAGTTTTAGTAGCTTTAAATTGATCTGCTATTTTCATGTCGGCATCATAAGCGATAGGGAAATTTAAATTTCCAAATTCCTTCTTCGCATCTTCAAAACTCTCGTTACTATTTGAGTGGACTCCCAGAAATTGAAACTCTGGGTACTGCTTACTTAAAGTTTGGAGATAGGGAACACTCTTCTTAGTACATGGACAAGAAGCACTTAAAAAGAAAATTACAGACTTCCTATTTTTTAAATTTAATGAACTAACTTTCTTTCCATCTAGTAAGGTTGAGCTTAATAGTGGAGCTTCAAGAGCAAGGGAGTTGATCGATAAGAGAAGTAGTAAGAGTGTAAATTTCATGGATTCTATATATAACGCAGAGGCTAGATCGTCCATGCAACATATTGTTGCATAACTATTTACAGGGCAAGCCCCTTTACTTATATTGGTTTGAAATAGGAAAGTATGAAGATAAATTTATTTAATTACGGACATTTACAGCATAGAAACGAGCTGAAATTTCAGCTGCTTATTCATTTGCGCTGGATTCTCTTAAGTCTTTTAACTATTCTTCTTTGCGTACTAATGCTTCTCTATAAAATTGATCGTTTAGTCTTCTTTTATCTCTGCTTTATTTTCTTAGGAATGGGTATTTTTAATTCCTATTCTCTGGGGCGCTTAAATTCCTCTAAGGAGATAAGTAATTGGGATATCTTCTTTAATATTCTCTTTGATCTCTTTGTCATAAGTATTTGCTTACACCTCTGCGGTGGAATTCATAATCCTTTTAGCGCATTTATTTTGATCTACCTAATTCTTGGAGGCTTTCTTCTTGATGCAAGAGAGTCATTCTTAATTCTTATTGCGAGCTTGCTTAGTATCTTCTTTCTTTGGTTAAGTCCTCTTCCAAGCTTAATAGGGCAAGAGTTTAATTATAATACTTCAAGTTATCTTATTGGTAGCTCTGTTGTGATTTCATTTCTATGGGCCTTGATTTCATGGGTTCAAAGTTCTTTTAAAGTTATGGATCGTAATATGATTCGAGTGACGAGACAGCTCCAACAAGCAGATAGACTAAAGGCCCTTGGTCTACTTTCCGCAGGTCTTAGCCATGAATTGGCCACTCCTCTTAATACGATACTTTTAAAGGCAGATAGAATTAAGAGAAAGAGCGGAGATGAGTTTAGAGATGATATTTTGGCCCTTTCTGAAGCGACGAATTCATGTATTAATTCTCTTAGAAGGATTCAGCAAACATCCGTATCTAATGAGGAGCTAGATTTTGAAGAAATTGATCTCATAAGTTCAGTGGAAAATATTATTCATTTTAAGAATTGGAATATTTCAATTCTTAAGGAAGTCGAAAGCTTTAAATATAGCCTACCTCTAATTGGATTTTCTCAAATCATGGTGGATTTAATTGAAAATGCAATTGAGGCCTCTGGAGAAGAGAATGTCTCAGTTCTATTTACTCATTCAAAAGAAGCTCTACAGATAAAAATTATAAATAGATTTTCAAAAATCGATGAGGTTATTCTAAAACACTTCGGAGAACCCTTTGTTACAACTAAGAAACAGGGAACAGGACTGGGGCTTTATAATGCTAAACTATTTCTGGAAAGTGTTGGTGCTAAAATCTCTTTAAAGAATATAGAAGAAGATGTTTGCGTAGAACTTGAGATAGAGAGAGGAGTAGTTCTTTGAAGAAAGTTTTAATTGTTGATGATGATAAGAATTTTTGTGAGAGCTTGAGTCTTGAATTTAAAGATCTGGGCCACCAAGTATCACTTGCATACTCTATTGCAGACTTGGAAGAGATAGAAGAACTTGAACTCTATGATTGGGCAGTAGTTGATTTGAGAATAGGAACAGATAATGGTCTTGAAGTTGTAGATTTATTAAAGAAGATAAATTCTGGAATTGAAGTTATTATTTTAACTGGGTTTGGATCAATTTCAACTGCAGTCGAAGCAGTGAAAAGAGGTGCAAAGCAATATCTTTCTAAACCAGTTCAATTTGAAGAAATTTTAGAAAATTTTGAAGGAGATTCTCTCTCTAAAGAAAATGAAGCCTATCCTAGTCTTGCCAGAAAGGAGAGAGAGTATATTGAATTTGTATTAAATGAATGTGAAGGAAATATTTCATTAGCAGCAAAGAAGCTAGGGATTCACAGACAGTCGCTTCAGAGAAAACTTAAAAAATATACGCCACTAAAGTAGATCCTCCCGTATATGATTTGATCTTACACGGGAGATAAATTTAAATTAAATATCGTTGATTAGATTGATTAATTCTGGGTAATCAATAAATGGATTTCTATTTTTTTGGACACCATAAACACCGTCGTTTCTATCTCTTTCGGCTTGATCGATAGGGTCTTCAATATTCCACTTTCTTAGTGATCTTTCCATGTCAGAATTGATTCTTCCATTGTATCTAACGGCGAAGTAGAACATTGCTCTAGCAACATTTCCTCTGTGGTTGATTGATGGTTGAAATACTCTGTTTCCGCTAGAGCTTACTTGTGATTCATCGCAATTTGGAGCTGGATCTTTTCCATTCATAACATCTCCAAAGTCATAGTTTCCACGAGAACTATTGGCCTTTGAGTCTGTAGGGAATAAATGATGGAGGTCAGCTTTTTGATGACCAGATTGATATCCCGTAAACTTACTTTGTGGCCATGTATGCTCACAATTAAGTACATTACTATTTGGAATACTCATTGGACCAATTGTTCCAGTTGTCTTTGATGTTGTGAATTTATTTTCGCAATATACACCGTAGAGGTAGTAACCATTATCTTTCTTAAGATGACCAAGGGCCATATTTCCAAAGAGATTCTTTCTTGCTGTTTTATAGCCTAGATTGATATGAGAATAACAATCTCCACTTCTAGAAGAGCAACCAAGTGTATCAGCGGCTCCAGAGTTCTTTGAGTGACTTGAAGTGAGGATTTTCTTGAGTTCATCTTTTAGTTGATCATCTTCTAATTCGTTTCTTTCAAGAGCATCTTGAAAAGACTGTGGGTAGTAAGGGTGTCCGGCAAATGAGTTAAATGTGAATGATGTAAAAAGGGCAGTCAAAATAAGAAGCAATTTCACGCTATAGTCCTTTGAATGAGGTGTGAAAATATTACACACTCGACTTAAGGTCTGGCCAATCTTTTTTATTAGATTCAGCTTATAAAATTGTCAGGATTACATTTTTAAATAAAAAAACCTCACATTCGTGAGGCTTTTTAGTTAATCATTTAAACTATATTTTAGAAGTCGTTAATTCTTTCAGATAACTCAGGGTAGTCGATGAAAGGATTTCTATTTCCTTGCACTTCGTAAATCCCATCATTTCTTTCTCTTTCCGCAGCGTCAACTGGGTCTTGAATGTTCCATTCTTTAATTGTTCTTTCTTGCTCTGGGCTGATTTTCATTTTGTATCTAACTGCAAAGTAGAAAAGAGCTCTGGCAACATTCCCTTTATGTTCTGTTGGTGGCTCAAAGTGTCCTGGAGCCTCTGAGTGTGAAGCTTCACAATTTCTTATTTCTCCGTAATCATCAACATTCCCAAACTCGTAATTTCCTCTGATGCTATTTGCCTTTGAGTCAGTAGGGTAAAGGTGGTGAAGATCACTTTTTTGCATTTCTTTTTCAAAATTTCTTGAGAATTTACTCTGTGGCCAAGTGTGCTCACAGTTAAGCATATTGCTATTTGGAATTCTATTTGGTCCGATATTCGTTTGACTTGAGGTAAAAACCTTACGGCAATAAACGTCTTTTAAGAAATATCCGTTTTGACCCTCTTCAAGGTGAAGTTTACCAAAGAGAACTTTTCTCGCACCTTTGTATCCGAGAACTTTTTGAGAGTAGCAAAGTCCTTCTGTTCCATCACAACCTAGAGTGTCAGCCTTTCCTCTTCTCTTAGTATGAGCTGTTGAGAGAAGTTCAAATAAAGCATCTTTTAATTTTTCGTTTGCAAGTCCACCCTTTTGAAGTTTTGAATTGAAGTCTGTAGGGTAGTAGCTATTGGCAGCAAGAGTGCTTAGTGAGAGCGTAAGTATTAGAAGCGTAAAGAGTTTTTTCATTTTCTGAACCTCTGGTAGTTTTTTTGTGTGTGAAAGGTTTATAGGACCACTCATATAAAAAGCCAAGTATTTTTTTAAGTATTTCTTATATTAGTTATTAGGTCCTGTGTTAATAAAGGTTTTGGCCTGCGTTATAAGGAGAGAATAAATTTTGATTAAAAGACTTTGATTCTTGCTATCTGTCTTGCTATACATTTACCCCACCAAACACACACGTAGATGAGCTTCAAGGAGCCTAAAATGAGATTCGCTAGATTTGTAGTTGTAACAAGTTTTCTTTTGTTTGCTATTTCTGAATTTTCAAGTGCAGATGAGACAAGATGTATCAATAGACTGACAGATGATTTCAATACTGATTCTGTTTCTCACACTCTTAGTCTTGATGAATATGACGTTAGAGATTACGGAAATGATCACTTGGCCCTTTCAATTAAAATGATTAGAATTTTAATTGACCAAAAAGGTTGTTCTCCAAAAGATATTAACTTTGGTAGAAGTGCTAGAGGGCGCTCACACAATAGATGTGATCAAATCCTAAGAGGCGTTCCTTCTTCAAGAGTTTGTTATGTAGAAACTAACCTTGGTTACTTCTTTGTTACGACTAATATGCTTACAGATATGCATATTACTTTTAATCGTTGGGATTAATTCCCCAATTTCTGATGGGCCACGAAATCACAGTGGCCCGCATTCTTTCTTGTTGCATAGAACATAATTTTTACTATCCAATCAACTCAGCTTGTAGTTAGACTTATTACATGAACAAAACTACAAGAACTTTATTGGCCGCTCTAGTTTCTACTTTGAGCATGAATTTATCTTTTTCAGCAACGACTTCAATTGCTGGGTACTCGACTCCTCCACTTAGTGAAATTCATTTAATTTCAGGGCAGTCTTCGATGGATAAACTCAATCCCGAGCGTATGTCTATATTGGTTTGGAATATCTATAAAGGGGGGAAACCTACTTTTAAGACAGACTTCCCCGAAATCATTAAAGATAAAGACCTTCTTCTTATCCAAGAAACTGATTCACATCCAAATGTTCAAGAAGTTTACAAGGATATTGAAGGCTTTCGTTTTGATACAGGAGTTAGTTTTACTTACGATAAATATCCTAACTCATTTTCAGGATCTGCCATTGCCTCTAAAGTTGACCCAAGTGAAGTCAGACTATTTAGAACAAAGTATCGTGAGCCAATCGTATCAACTCATAAAGTTGTGACTTCTGCTACATATCCAATGGCCGGAAAGAGTGAAGAACTTTTAGCAATTAGTATTCACGCTATTAACTTCTCTCCAATGGTAGGCTTCTTTCATCAATTAGAGCAAACCTCAGAAATGATAAAGAATCATAGGGGACCAATTATCTTCGGTGGAGATTTTAACTGTCGCTCACTAACAAAAACGAATTATATGAGAAATTTCTTTAAGAAGCTGGGCTTTAAGGAAGTTACTTTTACTAACGATACTAGGTATCGCTCAGGAATGACTGGTCGAGTTATTGATTATATCTTTGTTAGAGACCTTAAAATTCTAGAATCACAGGTTTATGGAGAGCTAACATCTTCCGACCATATGGCGATGAGGGTAGAGCTTTCTTATTAGGAAGCTACTTGCTCTAATTTTTCTTCTTTGATTCACATTTATAGTTTAGAATATGTAAATGAAATTAGTTTTTATTCTCGCTCATTTTCTTCTTGGTTTTTCTTCCTATAGTGCAGATATAACTATAACAGCCCATCCTGATTATCCTCCAATCTCATGGGAGAGTGGAGGAACATTGAAAGGGGCTTCTATTAAGTTAGTAAAGACTGCTCTTCATAATCTTGGACATAAGGCCGTATTTGTTCCTGTTGGAACGTGGGGTAGAGCGCAACTTGAAGTAAAAATCGGAAGAATTGATATCCTTCTTCCCCCTTATAGGACTCCCGAGAGAGAGAAGTATTATTCCTTCCCTGAGAAACCTTTCTTTATGGATCAGACTGTTTTAATTACGAAGAAAGGGAAAGTTATAAAGTATAAAGATTTTAAGGATCTAAAAAAATATAAAGGGATTGCTATTTTTAGTGATAGTTTTGGTGACTCTTTTGATAAAGCCGATAAGAAATATACTCTTTTAAAGAGATTTTCTAGGACATCTCAGTGCCTTAAATTCCTCTTAAGAGGACGCGCAGACTATCTTATTGCAGGAAAGAACGCAGCACTAGCTGTTATAAGTAAGCTAGGTCTTGAAGAGCAACTTGATATACAGGAGAAAGTCGTTGTTGAGACGGGGATGTATACAGCAATTTCGAATAAATCTGTTCACAATACTAAGGCCTTCAGAGAAAGCTTCTTTAATGAAATGAGTAAGTTAGTAAGTCAAAAAAGTCGCGATGAGGTACTAAAGGAAGCTCTGAGAGAATACGCGATTGAGAAGAATCAAAGACTTAAAGATTAGTCTGGGGCAGGTCATTGCCACTTTGTAGAGTTATTTGGTAGCTTTGCGAGATATGAAAGTTCTAATTACTCTATTAATACTAAGTTGTATCAGTCCAGTGCTCGCATCTAAGCACCATGTCTTTTTAATTCACGGAATTGGCGATAGTGAAAAAGCCTTTGGCGCTGCTAATATTGTTCTAAATAATCTGTTAAATGAATCTTCTGAGGAGACACAATTCTTTCTTGAGAGTTTTGAATATCAGACAGGAAATGATGATTTAAATACTGTGGATTTTGCTAAGAGTTTTACTAAGTTCTTTAAAGAGTACTTTAAAGAAAAGACAATGCTTGCAGATGATAAATTCTCCATCTTGGCCCACTCTCAAGGTGGCTTAGTCACAATGAATTGGCTTTATCATAGCTTTAAAGGTGACGCCGAGTTTACGGATTTTAATTTTATAAGAAAACATATGAAGACATTTATCTCGGCAGCCACTCCTTACGGTGGAACAGAGATCATAACTCTGGCTCTTCTCTTTCGAAGACTTAGACAGTACTTACAGTTTGGAAAGAAAGAACTTGATGATATGTACTTTCCAAGTGCCATGATTAGTAAAATGAAGGGCATGCTTCTAGGTAATGATCCTGAATTTCTGAAGTTCTTACATTCTTTAAATATTTTAAATATTGTGGGAGTCGCTCATAGACTTCCGCCACTTTCGAGTTCAGCTGCAAACTTACAAGACGATACGACTGTTCCTGTTTCTTCAGCAAATATGAATTTCTACTATTTGAAAAATCATAAGAGATACTTCCCTGGTCTTGGGGAAAAAATTCCTGTAAGCGAAACCAAGTTTTATAAGAATGCCACTGTTGTTCCAGTGAACGCAGCTCATATTTCGGTTCTCTTTGTTCCGGGGATTGTGAAAATTCCTCTGGAATGTAAAATTTTATCTGAATGTGATCATCCAGCAATTAACTTCTATTTAAATCATCTTCTTTCAAAACCACTTCCAAAAGTTGAAGAGGTGACAAGAAGCTTCGTTGTAAAGTTAAAACTAGAAGTTTCAAAGAAGTCATTAAGTTATAGCAACAGGGACCCGGCCCTTAACGTTACATTTGATTCAAAAACTTTTAATGCTTCTAAAGTTTTTGGAAAGAAATTCTTCTTAGATGATATTAAGGAAAAAGAAAGTTCTAGAGTTTATGAATACTACTACGCAGGAAAACTCTCAGAGGATAATTTAAAAGAGCATATCGTAAATATAGTAATTAAAGGACCGACTCCTTTTCATATAAGAAGAGAAGCCGATTTTAAAATATCTCCAGGATACCAGACGACATTAGATTTAAAATTAATGTCAATCGGAGACTACTAAAGGAAGAATTATGGAAATAGTTAATGACACAACAGTTTGGGATAATTCAGGTATTTATCAGTCTATTGATGATCCGAAAATTGTCGAGGACCTATCGACTGCACAAGACTTGATTACTTCTCAGATGAAGAACGCAGACTTAATTTCAAAGGCCCTTGATGAGCAAGAGTTAGGAAGTGAGCTTATTGAAGTCGCAAGAGAGATGTCAAAAGTTAGTACTGATCTTTCTATCCGTCTTAGAACAATAGGAACTTATATTAGTTCAATTCTGAGTGTTGATTCATCTAATAATACAGCAAAGACTTTGAGATCAAACTTCTCTAAAGTGACAGCATCGAAGTCGAAAGTTTATTCTTCTCTGTCAGTCTATTTAACTCTAATTGACGATGAGACACTAGAAGCTTTCTTCACTGAAGAGCTAGAACCAAAGAGATTTCAAATAGGTTTAATGAGAGATTTTAAAGATCATACATTGGACGCAAAGAGAGAATCTTTAATTAATGGTCTCTCTACAGATGGATTAAGTGCTTGGGGAAAACTTTATAATGATATTTCTGGAAGCCTTGTCTGTGATGTAGATGGTAAGAAAGTTAATTATGCTTCTGCTGCTTCTATGACTAGAGGTGGAGATGCCAAACTTAGAGAGTCTGCCTGGAGAGGAGTTCAAAACGCTTGGGAAACACACGAAGAGAGTATTGCCGCAATCTTAAATGCAATTAATGGTTGGAGACTAGAAGAAGCAACAGTGAGATCTGAAAAGAAAGAACTTCACTATCTAGATATCTCTTGTTCTCAATCGAGAATTAAAAGAGAAACACTTGATGCTCTTATTTCTTCTACCTATGAAAATAGAAGTGTTGGTCAGCGCGCTGTTAAATCTATGGCCAAAGTTTTTGGTAAAGAAAAGCTTGGGCCATGGGACTTACTTGCTCCAGCTCCAAGTAAAGAAGGAAAAGTCATCTCTTTTTCAGAAGCAATAGATACAATTGAGAAAGCATTTAATAGACTAAGTCCTGAAATGGGAGCCTTTGCTCGCATGATGTATGAGAAGAATTGGATTGATGCAAGACCTACTGAATTTAGAAAGCCCGGAGCGTATTGCACTGGTTTTGCAAACGTAAGAGAGCCAAGAGTCTTTATCACTTACTCAGGTTCGATGGGAGATCTCATTACGCTGGCCCACGAAATTGGACACGCTTATCATAGTTGGGTGATGAGAGACTTACCAATTGATGAAACAAATTACTCGATGACTCTTGCTGAGACAGCGTCAATTTTTGCAGAAACTCTTGTGAGAGAATACTTATTTGATACTTTAGAATCGAAAGAAGAGAAGTTAGAGATTTCTTGGCAAAATGCTGAAAGTGCAGCTGCGATGCTTTGTAATATCCCTGCTAGATTTGAATTTGAAAAAGACTTAGTGGAAAAGAGAAAAACTCAAACTCTTACTCCTAGTGAAATGAAGTCTCTTATGAGTGGAGCATGGAAGAATTGGTATGAAGATTCACTAAGTGAATATGATGAAATGTTCTGGGCCACTAAGCTTCACTTTTCAATTGCAGAACTTGGTTTCTATAATTACCCATACCTCTTTGGATATCTATTTAGTCTTGGAGTTCTTGCTCAAAGAGATAAGCTAGGTGAAGGATTCAATGAAGCTTATGTAAATCTTCTAAGAGATACTGGACGTATGAAAGCTGAGGATCTTGTCATGAAGCACCTAGGAAAAGATATTTCTAAGAGTGAGTTCTGGTTCGATAGTTTAAAAATTGTTGAAGACCAAATTAAAGTATTTGAGGAGCTTGTGAAATAGATGAAGTCTATTCTCTTCTTTTTATTTATTTTTTCTCTCTCTTCTTTTGGGAGTAATATTCTAAAAGAGGGAGAGTGTGTTGCCTTACCGGGAACTAAGAAATATGTAGACTTTGATTCGTCTACAAATTACCCAAAGACTTATCAATTTACTTGTGAGTTTGAATGCCTCTCTGGAAGTGAAGTTTCAAAAGTAGAGGCCTTACATAGAGTCGTCGTAAAAAGTTTATTAGACGAAGCCCGCAATGTTGTTTGTTATGGTGTAAGAGTTAAGAAAGTTTCTTGGGGTTATGACTTTGACCGAGTTGAAAAGTTCTTTCTCTATGAGGCAGGACTTCTTGAAATTACTTCCTGGGGAAGAGATGAAGGTATTGACCTCAATCACTCTAGCTCAAATTATTTAATGGATAAACTAGTTAAAACTCTTAATGAAATTCTTCCTAGTTTTAAAATTGCTTCTCAGTCCAATGTGGAAAGTGCTAGGGTGTTTGGTGAAGCGGTAGAAATAATGGAAGATCTCTTAAATGAGCTTCCAAATAAAACTGAGAGGCTTGATCAATTGCTTTTAAAAGTAAAATCAACTGATCTTAGCTCTCATACAGGATTAAACTTAGTTCTTAGAATTCTTTCTTCAAGTGCTAAGTGGCGCTTGAATTACTTGTGATTTAAATTAGACTTCCACTTTGGATGATTAAAGTGAAGTCTATGATCACAAGAGTCCGAAACAGTACTATCAGTAAATTCAATAAAACCTAGCTTCTTCCACTGCTTCTTCTTTTGAACTTCTTTGCTTGTTACGTAGATATCAAAGAATAAATTCTTCGCTCTATGATCTATATTCAACTCATCTCTAAAGTCGTTCTCATTAATGTTTTGTCCGGCTCTAGCCTTGATCATCATCCACTTAGGAGTGATCGCATTCTTTGATTCATTAAGCTCTGATATTTGATAGAGCTGTCTCATTCCGGGGTTAGAGTCGGCCTTTCCAAATGTCACAGCTAATTTCAATGTGTAAGCGATATTCTTGATAACATCTAATGTCTTTGAAACAGCAGGCTCATTGGTCATCTCAACGCCAGTGTAGTGTGGAGCTTTTGTTCCTCCAAGGTCATCTACTAAGAAGAAGTTGGCCGTCTTTACACTTTCTGATTCATCAAGTGTTGGAAAGAGTTTTCCTGCAAAACCAAAACCTCTATTACTTCCAACTGTTGTTTTAGATAACGCCACTGAAGCTCTCGTTATAATAATCGCCTCTGAACCCTTCTTAAAGTAACCCGTATATGGGTTGTCCTCAGTTATATTCCAAGTACCTTTTAAGCACGCACCATTTGGATGAGCCAGCTTGTCAAAGTGTGGAAGTAAGTCAGACTTGTCATTGAGTGTTCTATTGGCAGATTGTTTAATTTTACTTTTTAATCCATTAAATAAACTAGTATAAGAAATTTTATTCTTAGGTAGTTCTAGGTAAGGAGTAGATTTAACTTCTCCCCATACATCTTCAACTGACGAGCCTTGGTAAGCTCCAGCGATTGCACTGGTTGAAACTGTAGAAATAGTAAGAGCTAGGATTACTTTCTTCATTGGAACCTCTTAAATTTTAAATTAACTTGATCTAAATTTAACAGGATTTTGAATTCAATAAGTTTAATTTCCTCTTTCTCAGTAATAATTATATGTATGAATTTTAGACAATTAACTCTTCCAGAGCTTGGATAAGCGGTCCTTAATATTCTTTTCAACACCAATTTCAGTAGGTTGATAGAATTTAGGAGTTCCCGCTGGTGCATACTGCTGCTCGACAAAGTGATGAGGAAAGCTATGCGGGTATTGATAGGGTTTAGTATCTTTAGGCGGGTAATTTTTTAAATGATCAGGAACAAGGATCGTTTGATTATTTTCGACAAAACTTAGAGCTTCATTAATCGCATTATAGGCAGCATTACTCTTTACTGTTGAGGCCAGATAGGTTGTTGCTTGTGCAAGGTTAATTCTTGCTTCTGGCATTCCTATTTGTGCGACTGCTTGTAAACAGGAAGTCGCTACGTTTAGAGCTGTAGGGTCAGCATTTCCGACATCCTCTGATGCGAAGATAACTAGTCGTCTAGCTATAAAGACTGGATCTTCGCCTCCATCTAACATAACAGCAAGCCAGAGTATTGCTGCACTTGGATCACTTCCTCTCATACTCTTTATAAAGGCTGAGATAACATCGTAGTGGCGATCTTTATTTCGATCGTACTCTCTGGCATTCTCTAGAACGAGTGGCTTGATTTCTTTGAGTGTGAGTTCTGCTCCAGAGTTGATTTCGCTCTTTTCTATAACATCTAAAATATTTAAGGCATTTCGTGCATCGCCATTAGAGTAGTCTCCAATGAAATGAACAGCTTCTTCATTAATTTTAATATGAAACTTCGTTGCAACATTTTTAATAATTGAAGTGAGGTTCTCTTCGCTTAACTTCTTTAGTTCAATAATTTGTACTCTAGAGAGAAGTGCCTTATTAACTGAACTTCTAGGGTTCTCTGTTGTTGCTCCAATAAACTTAAAACTGCCTTGCTCGACATAAGGGAGGAGAGCATCTTGCTGAGCTTTATTGAAGCGGTGGATTTCATCCACAAAAATAATCGACTCTTTTCCAAAGTCTTCTCTTAGTTGGATGGCCGTCGCGATGAGCTTTTTTAGTTCATTGACTCCGCCTAAGACAGCATTGAAGTTGTAGAGCTCTAATCCGCTATTAGCAGCTAAGATATTAGCGAGAGTGGTCTTTCCTGTTCCTGGAGGTCCCCAGAGAACAAGACTTGGAAAGTCTTTTTCTTTTAGAAATTTATATCTAGAGAAAATATGCTCTTGCCCGAAGTAGCCTTCAAAGTTAGTAGGTCTGGCCCTAAATGGAAGGGGGGAATTGATGCTTTGCGTGTTATTACTTGCATTATTCTTAGAAGTACTTGAAAATAGGTCTGACTGTAAGTTACTGCTATTATTATTATCCATTTCTACACTCAACTATGGAAAACTATTGACTTTAGATTGGTTGCATCCTAACTTATGCTACTTATAAAAGCTAGACCCTGATTTGGGTCCAAGGCCTTCAGTGGAAGGTAAAATCAAGCCGAAGGGGAGGTGATTTCAAATGGCAAAAGACAAGAATTATTCAATTTACATTTCAATTGATGACAAACTTGGAGCAGAACGTTCTCTAAGAAAGTTTAAGAGACTTTGCGAAGCTTTTGGTGTTGTACGTGAGTACAGAAAAAGAAAAGAATTCAAGAAGCCTTCTATCTGTAGAGTTGAGAAGCTCGAGGCTGCAGAGAAACGTAGAAACAAATCTGCAAGTAAGATGAGAAGAACATCTAAGATCTAGTTGAAATATAGGGCCCTCTTTTTGAGGGCTTTTTTTTGCCTAAAAAAACTATCTTCTAAGAATTAATTTTAAAATTGAGTTCCATCTATTGTGCATGATGTTTGTGACTTTGACTTTAGATAAGGGGATTTCATAATTTCCTTTGGTCATGTTCTTATGAAAACTATTCCAGTCAATATTCAAACGCTCTAGATGAGTAAGGAGATACTCTTTATCATTGGGAGTTAAAATTCTTTGTTCTAAAATTTTTATAAAAGATGACCATACATTGTCGTACTCAACTCGGTAATCATGATCGACGAAAATATTTAATTTTAAATCAACTGTTTCTAAGGAATTGTAAATAATTTTTTCAATATCTGCTGGAGTTGTAGAGAATCTTTGAAAATCTGTTTCTCGTAACATTTTGAATTCATCAAATCTATGATTCACTTTAGAGTTAGTCAAAATAAGTTCATTGAGAAGTTTATTAAAGGCGAGTGAGTCATCAATCATAGAGGGAATAAATTTAAAATTTGAAACCTCTGAATATAGTTTCGCTTCGTAGAGTTTTAACTTTCTTCCAAAGTCTGCTATTTGTGTATGGCAGCGGACGTTTCTTTCAATATCTCTTTGATCGCAAACTTTCGTAAGCTCCACTGATTCAATATAGAGCTGGCGAAGATTTCTTCTAATATTTATAACAGGTTCTGACTCGGGAGAGACTTTCTTTAGGACGTGAAAGAATTCATTAATAATACTTTTAATTTGTGGAGTAGCATACCTTCTAAAGCTTTCTTTACTCATTAGAACGTCAGATTTTTTTATGTTGTAATAGGAGTACTGAGCAAACGTTGAGTTTACTACTAGAAGTAATAATAGAGTAGAAATGATTGTCTTCACTAATCTATTGTTGATTTAATAAGGAGTTTTGTCAAAGATTGGAGGCCGCTTGATTTAAGCAGCGGCCTTATAAAGAGCTTTAAATGGAGCAACCCAGGAATCTTCACTGTAATGGAAGTTTACCGATATATTCTTTTGCCCTAGTTTCTTACTTAGCTTTAGTGGAACCAGCCCTGTAGGAGCATCTGTAAGATCAAATGAAATATTTATAGTCTTTGGAATCTTACCCATCGAAATTGCCGAGAGACAGATATAGCTTCCGAAGTCTTGTGAAGAAACTTTTACATCTTTACTGGTTTCTGGAAGAGCGCTTACAAACTCTTCTACGTATTCTAATAATGTTTTGGGATCAAGGGATTGGTATTGTTGAATGATTTTTCTATGGTCTAAACTTAATTCTCTCTTCTCTTCTTTTGTTAACTTTAGCTTTGAGTGAGAGCACATGAGAAAGTCGCTAAAGGAGGCCTCTTTTACAGGGAGGTCAAAGTTTAATACGGTTTTTCTTTGAGATCCTGAGACAAGTTTAATTTGTCCCTTAAAAGGGTGTGAGCAGGCCATAAGTTTTCTCCAGGAAGATTTTTTCCTTACATAGACATAGTTTAATGCTATTCGGCAGTTTCTCACTCAATTTTAGATTAAATTTTGAAAAAAATAGTCAAGTATCGAAAATCAGGAGGAAGAAATATTCCTCCTGAGATATTATTTAGGCTCTAATTATAGACAATTTAAGGCTTTGCTCCTCAATTTGGAATTCTTCTCCAGTTATGGAGTCATTTTGAGCAATTGAATTACTAAGCGTTTCCTTGGCAATATAAGCACTATGCTTGGAAATTGCAGAAACCACTTTCTCATCGCCACTAAATTCGATCACGATTCTATCGTCGATATTAAATCCACTCTCTTTTCTATGCCTTTGAATTCTATTTACAACTTCTCTCGCCAGGCCTTCTTCAAGAAGTTCTTCTGTTAGAACTACATCCATGTCGATAGAGATATATCTATTTGATAGGGCCTGAGTACCTTCTTTGGCTTCTCTGAAGATATCGATATCTTCAGTAATAAAGTTCTCTCCATCTAAAGTGATTTCACCTTTCTCTTCAAAAACAGCTAAGTCATCAGCGCTTAGGCCTTGAATCAATTTTCCAAATGGCCCCATTCTCTTCCCAAGCTTCTTACCGAGAACTTTAAAGTTCGGTTTAGCAAATAGATTGATGAATTCATCTTCATGAGTAGAGTATTTAATTTCTTTAATATTAAGTTCTGATTGAATATAGAATTCAAGCTTAGAGATTTCATCTAGTAGAGATTGATCTTTGTGAATAATAGTCAGGCTCGCAAGCGGAGTCTTAACTTTTATTTGTACTTGATTTCTCTTCTGCCTTCCAAGAAGAATAAGCTGCTGCATTCTATCAACTGCGTCTTCAAGTCTTGGTTTAATTTTATCTTCTTGCGCTACCGGGTAATCACATAAGTGAACCGAAGCCTCTGTTTCATTAGCGTTGAACTTTTTAAGTTCTGCATACGTGTACTCTGCAAGAAATGGAGTGAATGGTGCCATACACTTTGAAATTTCTGTAAGTACGTAGTGAAGAGTCGAGTAGGCGGCGCACTTGTCATCGCTTAAACCTTCTCCCCAGAAACGAGTTCTATTTAATCTAATATACCAATTTGTTAGATCTTCGATAAAATTAAAGAGTGCAGGAACAACATTGTAGAGTTTGTATTCCTCCATTTCTTTTGCAATATTTTTCTTCATTGTTTGAAGTTTAGAGACAACCCATTGGTCAACAATATTATCGCCTTCTTTGAAGTTGGAAGTAACATTCCATCCATCAACTTCAGCGTATGTTTGAAAGAATTTAAATGCATTAAACCAAGGAAGAAGCGCACGTCTTACCATGTCTTTAACGCCAGCATCAGAGAATCTCTGTTCTTCTCCGCGTACGAGTCCTGAGTTGATGAGATAGAGTCTCAGAGCATCAGCTCCATACTCTTCCATTAGATTGTCAGGAGGAGTGAAGTTTCTAAGACTTTTAGACATCTTCTTACCATCTTCCGCCATAACAAGACCGTTAACGATTACATTTTTAAATGCAGGCTTATTGAATAGGGAAGTCGAAAGAACTGTTAGCGTATAGAACCAACCTCTTGTTTGATCGAGACCTTCAGCGATAAATTCAGCAGGATATCCTTGCTCAAACACTTCCTTGTTTTCAAAAGGGTAGTGAAGTTGAGCGTATGGCATTGAACCTGATTCGAACCAGCAATCAAAAACTTCAGTAATTCTCTTATAGGTACCTTCTTCTCCAGAAACTGTGAAAGTCACAACGTCGGCGTGTTCTCTGTGTAAGTCTTCAAGTTCAACACCCGAGAGTTTCTTAAGCTCTTCAATAGAACCAACACAAATACAATTTTCAGTTGTATCATTTCTCCAAATTGGAAGAGGTGTACCCCAGACTCTATTTCTAGATACCGCCCAGTCTCTTGCTCCTTCTAACCACTTTCCAAAACGTCCGGCCTTAATGTGTCCAGGTACCCAATTGATTTGAGAGTTAGATTCAAGAAGCTTTTCAATATTCTCTTCAACTTTAATATACCAAGAAGGAATTGATTTATAGATAAGTGGAGTATCTGATCTAGGACAGAATGGGTAACTATGTACAAGAACTGATTGCTCATAGAGGTTACCATTATCTTTTAGATCCTTGATGATCTGCTTATCAGCTTCTTTTACATGAACTCCTTGGTAAGGAGCAACTGTGGCCTTAAACTTTCCAGCATCATCAACAGGACAAACGATAGCATCGATGCCAGCTTCTTTCATTATTCTATTATCGTCTTCACCAAAGGCAGGGGCAGTGTGAACAATTCCCGTTCCATCATCTACCGTAACGTAATCATCATTTAAGATTTGGAAGGCACCTTCTGATTTAAACTCGGAAAAGAAGTCAAAGAGAGGTTCGTAAGTCTTTCCTTTAAGGTCGCTCCCTTTTAGCTCTTCAACAACTGTTAAGTTTCTCTTCTTCGAATAGTGCTCAAGCCTAGCTTTTCCAAGATAGAAGTAAAGGTCTTTGTCTTCATCCTTTACTTTTACGTAGTCAATATCTGCACCAACACAAAGACACAGGTTAGACGGAAGTGTCCAAGGAGTAGTTGTCCAAGCTGCAAAGTAAGTATTCTCTTCACCATCAACTTTAAATAGAACTGTGATTGCTGGGTCTTGAACATCTTGATAGTTTGATGATGCTTCAAAGTTAGAAAGAACTGTTCCGAGTGCAGTTGAAAAAGGAACAACTTTCGTACCTTGATAAACAAGGTTCTTTTCCCAAAGCTGCTTAAAAACCCACCAGCATGATTCCATAAATGTTGGATCCATTGTTTTGTAATCATTTTCAAAATCAACCCAACGGCCAATTCTTGAAACAGTCTTCTCCCATTCAGAAGTATATCTTTGAACGATGCCACGACACTCGTCGTTGTAGGCCTTTACTCCAAGTTTCTCAACTGCATCTTGAGCTGACATTCCTAATTTCTTATCAATCTCATGTTCAACAGGTAGCCCATGACAATCCCAACCAAAACGTCTTTCAACGAAGCGGCCTTTCATTGTCCAATATCTTGGAACAATATCTTTTAAAGTTGAGGCGAGTAGGTGACCGTGGTGAGGAAGTCCTGTTGCAAATGGAGGACCGTCGTAGAAAATATAAGGCTTCTTATCGCGAGTTTTATCAAGTGACTTCTTGAAGATATTATTCTCTTTCCAAAAAGCTAAAATATTATGTTCGTTTCCAACAAATGAAAAACTCTCTTGATTTGAATTCTCTGATTCTGACACGAAATGGCTCCAAATTAATTTTAGAAATTAGTGGTTTTTAAGGGCAAAAGACTACCAAATTCTTTATGAAATTAATAGCTTATTCTCGCTCTGCGTTCTAAACAGTCAATAATTGCCGGAAAGTGTTAAATAGGGCGATGAACTTAGAGTGAAATACTTAAATTCCGATACTTTATATATGAAAAATTCAATTATCCTCACTATTTCCCTCCTGCTCTCTTTGCAAATCTTTGCTGAGGGAAAAAAGTATGAGGAGAATTACTATTATCAGGGCATGAATAAGAGCATGATTGAGTGGGATAAGTTAGATCCTGTAGATTTTATTGACTATGATCTCTGGCTTCGGGATGTGAAGTTAAAAGATAAATGGCCGAACTGGGAGAAGACTGCTCGGGAAAAAAATCAACACGAGAAAGTGGGAAAAGTTCTTCATTGCGTTGGGCAGTGTCGCTTTTACCGCGGAGTCGGATTCTACAATGGACAGTTTCGCTCTACAGTTTTAGAGGGGGACGAAGTTCACACCGCAGACGATAGTTATGCTTGGATTTTTCTCTTTGATGGAACAATGGTGAGGCTTTCTCCAAATTCTTCGATAACTTTTAAAGAACTAAATATTGGTGAGAAAACAAACTTCATCCACGCGAGAATTAATTCAGGTAATATCCTTTGGCTTTCAAGAGAGAGAGCAAAGTTTAGCGAAACGAATGAGAGAGAAACTGATGCTTTATTTCTTCCTATGAGTTTCTATGAAGCTCTCCCCGTAACGGAAAATCTTGATTATGATGAAGAAGATCTCATCGCGACAATTGCCGAGAGTAAGAGTACCCTTAACCAGTATAAGAGGCTAAATCAATTGATCGAAGAAAATAATAAGTATTTTCCTGAGAGAAAAACGTTCGCTTTTCTTGTTTCTCCGAATGGATCTATTTCTGGTGAATCTTTAAATATAGAATTTATATCTCTAATTGGTAATGAGAGTTTTCTTAAGCGAAGAAGCCTGGAGCAACTTGGACTTGTTGGCGAGGCTAGAGAGTCGACCGTAAATTTCTACTATAGGGGATTTGACAATAAAGATGTTAAAGAAATTGAAGAGAGTACTTGGTATAAATTAGGTGCGAAGGGAAGAGAAATAGAATCTTATGAAGAGAGTAGCCTTTTTCATATGGGTGAGCTTATGACGAAGAGAATCCCTACGATACTTGTAGCAAGGGAACTCCTGCTTAAGGAGTATAGTGAATTTCTTACAAAAACTAATGACGAGAGAGTTCTCGCCCGAGAATTTGGTTATAGAAAGTGGGGTTCGTTCGATAATCCAAAAAGTGATTTAAGTCTTAGATTTAATTTTCTTAAGGAGTATACACGAAGGATGGAGACATCAAATCTTCTCGCGTCTCAAAGACTAAGGGAGAAACTAGAGGGCATGGGAGAAAAGAGTAATGATATGAGTTATTCAGCAACATTCTTTAATCGTGCATTAGTTGAATATCAAAGAGGAAAGAACTTAAATATTAATATAGATAGTGGTAAAGAAGTTTTAAATAGTACTAAGAAAAAATTCTGGAAAATTATAAATGAAATTAAATAAGAAAATGAAATTGATTTTAGCAAGTGGTAGTCCTAGAAGAAAAGAATTACTTGGATGGCTCAATATTCCTTTTGAAGTGAAGAGTTCCGACGTTGAGGAAATTACTGAAAAGTTAATTCCTGCAGAGATTGCAGAAGATCTTGCGGCGCTAAAGGGGCGAGATGTTTTTAATATTCTTTCAAAAGAGGCTCAGTTTGGAAAAGAATTCTTTCCGTTTATTATTTCCTCAGACACTATTGTAACTCTTGGAAAGAAAGTTTATGGAAAACCTAAAGACATCGAAGATGCAAAGAGGATGCTACTTGAATTAGAAGGAAAGGAGCACCGAGTTTTGACGGGAGTTTTCTTTACTCTTGTCGATAGTGAAGGGCAGGTTCACGAGAAAGTATTCTCTTGTGAGAGTGAAGTTACATTTGAGAGAATAGACAAGGATTTGTTGGATAATTATTTGGAGAGTGGAGAATCTCTAGATAAAGCAGGTGCGTACGGAATCCAAGGGCGTAGTTTGAGTTTTATTTCAAATATCAAAGGGTCTTATTCCAATGTGGTTGGCTTTCCCATTTCTGATTTTCTGCGTGAGTTTAAAAAATTCTTAGGACATGAGAAATCAATAAATGGAGAGTGGAGAGAGCTCTTTGAGTCTTAAATAAGATAGTAAAATCTAAGGTTAAGGACTTTTCTCCTTATTTCACTTTTACATACCGTAAGAATATCGATTACTATTTAAGAGAACTTAAAAAACTTAGCTGGTAAATGAAGAAAGTAATAATCCCTATATTTATAATTCTCTATACTCAAATTTCTTTTGCGCAAGCGAAGAAATCTTCTTTTGAATATACAAATGAAATACATGGAAAAATTTCTAAGATTAAAGAAGTTGCCCCTGATAATTTTATTGGGGAACTAGAAGATTTAAAAGAAGATCTTGAAAACTTCTTTGATCATAAGAGAAAGGTTTGTAACGGAGAGTTCTCTTCTTTGATTTTAGTGGCAAGTGCCTCTAAAGATGGCGGTGGAAATAAACTTAGCGATCAAGAGAGAAGTCTTTGTTATAGAGAGCTGAAGGCCTTGCAAACGACTTATGTTAATAATTTATTTCTCGCAAGAAAGAGATATCTTACTTGGGTATTTGAAAAGAATATTAAAGATTTAGATTCGGAGAGGACAAAGGCAATTAAGAGCTTACAAGAAAGCTTTGATAAGAAAGGACTAGGAAAAGAGAGTAGGTAAAAACCTCAACTCTACTTATCCTGAAATTCCTCAATTGAAATCGTCGTTTTTTTAATCCCAACTGCAGTTCTTGGTCTTAAACTCTTAACTCTATTAAATGATCTTGAAGGCTTTACACTTAGGCTTGGCGCCGCAGATCTTTTAATAATGCGTGTAAGGTTCTTAGAGTCAATCTTGATCTCTGAGTCTGTAGTGTGATTAATTTCATTAGAAGTGCTCATGCAACTTTCTCCTTAGTTAGTGTGTCTGAATTTTGTTCACCCTCAGATCACACTTATAAGAAGTCAAGCTACTTAATTGGTGAACCTAGGTCGGCACGTAGGCCTTTTCTCAAGTTTTTTAACAACGGCAATTCCTTTAGCCTATAATTGCTATATCTTGAACCATATCGGTCAAAAACTGTTTAAACTTAACTCGATTGCTCGAGTTTCTTTTAAGACATTTTAACACATTTTGCCAAAAAATACACCTATTGCAAGAGGAAGATCTGACCGCCTACGCGGTGAGTTGTAAATAGCTGAAATCTAGGGCAATCTAGAGTGGTAAATCAAAAAATATTGTCAAAAAGGAAGACGTTTTATGACTAAGGGCCATTTATTTCTCCAGGTGTTGTCACTTTTTACACTTTTACTCTTAAATAGCTGTGGAACAGTACAAAATATCGCTGTTGGGACAACAGGAAGCTTGATGTATGAGGCAACGAAAGGGCTAGAGACTCAGGGGAATTGGGAGAATTTTAAAGATGGAACTTTAGCAAACCTCACTCTCATTGATGGTCTCCTTCATTTAAAGCCAAGTGACAGCGAACTTTTGGTTACAGCAATTAAAGGTTACACAGGTTATGCCTTCGCTGTGAATGAAACTTTATTTTTAAAAGATTATTATCAAGACAAGATCAAGAGTGAAAATAAGAATCAGGCCATTTATAATTATGCGAAGGCCTTCGGTTATGGATTAAGGTTCCTAGAAAGTGAAGGTATTTCTTGGGATACTCTGGTTAGATCACAAAATCAAGATGGTGGAGTAGTTGAAGTTTTAGATAACCACCTTTCGAAGAATATGCTTAATTATGAAGGAGTTCTCTTCGCTGCTCAGGCCCTGGGGGGAATGATTAATTTAGAGAAGACGGATATGACTCTCGTTGCAAATCTTCCCATAGTAAAAGGCATGTTTGATTGGGTTTGTGCAAATGAGCCAACAATTAATTTTGGAACATGTAAAATATTCTACGGAACTTATGAAGCAGCTCGTCCAAAAATGCTTGGTGGTAATCCAGAAAAGGGAAAGGAAATTTTTCTTGAATTAATTGCTGAACAGCCTAATAACTGGTTAGCAAGAGTAGCATTTATACAATATTATATTATTCCAATGTTGGAAGAAGATGATTATAAGTCGCAAAAGTACTTTATGGAGACAGCTCTTCGCAAGCACTATAAAGAGTTATTGGGAAAGCCAAATCGTCCAATAGAAAAGGACTTTAGTGAGCCAAGACTTAGACTTTATCAATCCTTGGCCATAAAGAGATATGAAATTATTAAGAAATTTGAAGAAGATTTATTTTAAACATAGGTGATAGAAATGAAAAAAATTATTACGACAATTGCATTCAGTTTTCTCTTGTGTGTCAATACACTTGCTGTGACTTTAAAAGTAGGAGTTCTCGCTCCTGAAGGAACTAATTGGTCCAATAGCTTAAAGAAGATGGCGAAGGAAATTAGAGAGAAAACAAATAAGAAAGTAAAAATTAAATTCTATTTTGGAGGGTCTCAGGGAGACGAGCCAGATGTTCTTAGAAAGATAAGAGTAGGGCAGCTTCACGGAGGGATTTTTACTGGAAAAACTCTTGGAGATATTAATGGAGACGTTAGAGTTATTGAACTTCCATTTACTTTCTATCACGATAGAAAGAAGGCGCTTGGGATTGTTGAAAAGATGGAGCCATTCTTTAATAAGAAGTTTGAAAAGAATGAGTTTAAAAATCTTGGATTCTTTGAAATTGGAAATGTTTACTTCGTTTCTCAGACAAAAACAGATTCATTAAAAAATATGATGGGTGTGAAAATTTGGTCATGGGAAGGAGATAAACTCGTTTCGACAATGATCGAAACAATGAAGTTTGTATCGGTTCCACTTCCTCTTCCAGATGTTCTCTCTTCACTTTCAACAGGTATTATTCAAGCAGCTTATGCTCCACCACTAGGGATAATCTCTCTTCAATGGAATACAAAAATTAAATATGTTATCGATCTTCCAATATCATTCTCGGTTGGAGCTTTCTTATTGTCTGACAAAGCTTGGGCAAAAGTTGGTCCTGAATATAGAAAGACAGTTGAAGATATTGCTCGCAAATATGTTCAAGAGGTTAATGCTGGAAATGAAAAAGATAATAACGATGCTCTGTCTGCAATGAAGGCTCAAGGGATTGAATTTTTAAAATTCTCTAAAGAAGATGTGGAAAGAGGAAAAATCCTTAGGAAAGAAGTTATCAGTAAGTTGAAAGGTAATCTCTTTTCAGCAGAGGCTCTTAATCAATTGGAGAATAATTTAAAATGAAATTATTTAAGTTTCTCGATCAAATTATTGAAAAAGTTTCAACTTGGACACTACTTGTAAGTGTCCTTTTGATGTTGAGTTTAAGTGTTCTAGCAATTGTTCTTCGATGGTTTAACCTTACTCTGCACTGGATTGAACCTTTTGTTAGACATTTAGTTTTCCTAAGTACTTTCCTAGGGGGAGTCCTCGCTACTGGTCGTGGAACTCATATAGGGATAGATATTTTAGGTAAGTACTTGGAGTCTATTCACAATGATCTTCTTTATAATTGGATAAAGAGAGTGGGCTCTCTTGCATCCTTTCTTACTTTATCTTGGTTGATCTACGCTTCTTATAACTTTCTTATTGTTGAGCTTAAGTATGGAAAGCCTGTTTTTTGGGGAATTGAAAGTGGATACCTTGTTGCTATCATTCCAATCGGTTTTGGTCTAATTGCTTATAGATTTTTCTATATTTTTATAAATTCATTTAATGGGAAAAGAGCATGTTAGAAATTTTTGCTTTTTTAGGAATTATCTTACTGGCAATTTTAGGGGTTCCGCTGTTTGTGATTATGTCCCTAGCTGCCTTAACAGCATTTAGTTTCACTGATGTTCAAACCTCTGCAGTTGCTGTTGAGATCTATAGGTTATCTTCGGCTCCAACACTTTTAACTATTCCGCTTTTTACTTTTGCTGGTTACATTATGGCCGAGTCAAAGTCTCCGCAAAGGCTTCTGCGTTTTGCTGAGGCTGCTCTAGGATGGTTACCTGGCGGAGTCGCAATCGTCAGTTTAGTTATCTGTGCTTTCTTCACCGCTTTCACTGGAGCGAGTGGGGTGACAATTATTGCTCTTGGAGGTCTTCTCTTTCCAATTTTAAAGAATGAAGGTTATACAGAGAAGTTTAGTCTTGGTTTAATTACAACTTCAGGATCTCTTGGTCTTCTTTTTCCACCATCACTTCCAATTATTCTCTATGGACTAGTTGCAAAGGTTGATATTGATCAACTCTTTCTCGCAGGAATAATTCCTGGAATATTACTGATAGTGATTCTTTCAGCATGGTCTATTAAGAATGGAAAAATGTCGGCAAATCATAAGAAGTTTGAACTTAATGAGCTTATAGCCGCTTTCAAAGGTTGCTTCTTTGAGGCAATTCTTCCTGTGGGTGTACTTGTTGGGATCTATGGAGGTTTCACTACAGCAACAGAGGCCGCAGCAATCACAGCTTTCTATATTTTAATCATTGAATGCTTTGTTTACAAAGATCTTCATATTATAAGAGATATTCCAAAAGTAACTGCTGATAGTATGAGTCTTGTTGGTGGAATTCTACTTATTCTTTGTTGTGCTCTCGGGCTTACAAATTATCTAGTTGATGAAGAAATTCCAATGCATATTTTAGATTTCATGAGAGAGTTTTTAACTAATAAGTATTCATTCTTATTATTCTTAAATATCTTCTTATTAATTGTTGGCTCTTTAATGGATATTTTTAGCGCAATTATTGTCGTTGTTCCGCTGATCGTTCCAATTGCTCAAGAGTTTGGAGTTCATCCTGTACACTTGGCCATTATCTTCTTAACAAATTTAGAAATTGGATATATTACACCTCCTGTGGGGATAAATTTATTTATTTCATCATTTAGGTTCAAGAAGCCTGTGACGGAACTTTATAAAGCGTCTTTCCCATTTCTACTTCTGTTACTAGTAGCACTCGCAATTATTACTTATGTTCCAGACTTAAGTTTAATGCTAATTGGTGAAGGGAATTAGAATTCAATATGATGATTAGAAATACAGTTTTTATTATCTTTTGTGCCCTTGGTATTAACACTTGGGCCTTAGATTATTCTTCAAATAAATACTATGACAGCTCATTTGTAGGTGAGCAGCCAACACCTTTGTACTTTGGTCCAATTTCACCAAAGTATTCTTTTAGTTCTATAGATGGAGAGATCTCATTCTCGGATGACGAGTATTACAACGAATACTTACCATCTCTAATTGAGAAAGAAATTTTTAATCTAAATGAATTATGGAGTAAAGAATTTCCTGCGAAGTCGAATTGTCCTGATTTCTACTTGAATGAAAATATAGAATATATTCGCTATCTTTATCGATTGATCACAATTAGTTATCTCTTTGAAAGCATGAAGGAAAATCACTCTCTGATGTATGAGATCGATGGGAACGAAAAACTTTGTTCGCTAGATTGGAAGAAGACTTTGGGAATGTGCAGTCCTAAGAGTGTTGAAATGATAAAATTTGTAAAAAGAGCGAAGACTAGATATCTAAAAGATTGGAATCCAGGTGCGCTTTCAAAGCTTAATAGTTCAGAGAGAGAGGGTTGGCTTGAAAACTTTAAATCTTTAACTCCTAGAGGGGTCGCTAAAACTAGAGTCTACGAGTGGTTAAAAGAAAAAGGAATTAAAAATAAGAACTTTACTATAGATAAGTCTCATCAGGCCCTAGCATCAATATGCCACAATGATAAAGAACTTCTCGTTCAACTATGTTCTGAAAGAGATGATCTCTATGGTCTAAGCTCAGTACCTAAGGCCATTGAATTATTATATGAATCTAATGCGGCTAATGTCATTAATACTGGTGGGCATGGTTTAAGTTGTTTGAAGAGATATTCAGCTCTCTTTTCAACTAAAGAGAGATCTTATCCAGACTTAGAAATTATTTTCTCTCTTGTTTCAAAGCAACTTGAAGCGAGTAAGTCTCGTTATGCTCAGGGAGATTTATTTCTACCAGGAGCTTTAAAAGAATTTGATGATAAAGGTCTAGGAGATTTTCTATTCGTCGAGAAGAAAGTTGAACCTAAGCCGGAGCCAAAGCCTACTCCTATAATTGTGATAAAACCAAAACCTAAACCACTTCCAAAACCTGTTGTAGCAACGGTTAAACCAGTCGTTAAAGCAGAGCCTGTGAAGTTACCTGAAAAAATTATTATCAAAGTCTCAGCTTTTGAGCAGGCAGTGAGAAATCTACTTGAGCTTAAACTTACGGTATCAACAGTAAATATGGGGAAAATGAAAAGCGACTTTGTGTTCTCTGATACAATGGTTGAGGCGCTAAAGACTCCTTTGAAAGATTACCAAACGAGAGAAGCTCTCTCTGATATGAAAAAGTATGATGGGTTGGGGCAGCGTACTGAACCAATGAGATTAATCTTCTTAAAATATCTAATTGAAAATCATCTACACCAAGGTCTTTATAATATTGTTTCAATTGTTGGGGAGAGATTTTGGCTTTTAAATGATATTGATGGAAAAACAGAACCCGTCTATGCTGAAATTTTAAATAACGAAAGTACAAATTATAAGTGGCAAATTAATATTTTGGATTTTCATAAAGTGAAGAAATAAAAAAGGGGAGCGAATGCTCCCCTTGGAATAATTAATTTTTATTTTTTAGTATTTCTTTGCTTGTTTTTTAAGTCTCTTCTTAACAGATCCTTTCATATCAAGCATTAGTAAGAAACCACCGTTCTCTCCGTCTTGGTCTTCACCGATTAGAGAGAGGTTACCAACTCTATCGCCACCAGCATAGAATCTAGCAGTAATAATTGAGTTTTGAAGGTTAAGACCTTTTACTGGAATGAAGATACCAAAGATATCTGGTCCAAGGTAAACACCCATGTTGTGGAACTTCTCAATACTAAATGCCACTGCAGGTAAACGTCCGCTCGCAACACCTGGAAGAGCTCTTCCCCCTGGAAGTGATTGTGGATCAAGCTTAGAAAGGTTTCCGTTGAATACATCATCAAGTGAAATTGATACGGCCATCAATGTTCCATTTGATTGAAGATCTGGTGAAATTTCAATGTAAGAGTTTGGATACTTTGGAATTGCATATCTTAACCCGCCTTGGAGTTGAAGATTATCAAATACCATTGTAACTAAGACATCGTCTTGTTGTAGTGAAACTACTGGTCCAGTAACACCAGGAATTTCTAGATTGGCACCATCTTTTCCACTTCCACATGAAGTTGTAAAAACAGCAACAGATAATAGTAGTGACATGAATACGAGTTTAGATCTCTTTGCCAGTTCCATTGATTTCATAAATTCTCTCTCATTTTTTTTAGAAACGTCGTTTCTATTGATCTCTAAATAAAGTCTGACAAACTACGGACAAATGGAACTGACGTACAACTTAAAGTCTTTATTTAGAATTTTCTCTCATCCCTTTTATGAAGACCAAGATTATCAGGTTGATCACTTTGGTCAATTACTTTTTCGGCGAGAATTCTATAAGCTTGAGTGAAATCGTCGGGAACTTGCCAAATCTCTTTTAAATCCATGCTTTAAGATAGTCTTAAGTAAAAAAACACCTTTTTAGATCTGCCATAAATTTTAGACAGGGTCTACTGTAGTAGTGCCAACAATTGAATGAGAAAGAGTTTCCACGGCGAAACTTGTTTTCTATTTCGCTATAATAAGTCTATGAGAGTCTTTACAACATTTAATGAGACATTACCTGCAGCAACTGAGAAACCTTCAAAACAAAGAGGGAAGAAGAGCGGTCCTACAAAAGTAGATAAGTCCTATAGACCTCCTAGAGAAAATCTATCTCCTGAGGAAATTAAGGCCAGAGTAGCTAAGAAGACCGGACATAGTGCAGAGAAGAAAGTAGAGAATTTAGCAGGTAAGCAAGTAAGTACATTTATGGCCGACACTCCTGCAGTGAAGACTGATATTAGAACTAAAGCCGCAACTACAAGCGCAGTGAAAGGTTTAGGCAATCCTGAAGAAGTTGAAAAGAAAGCAAATACCCCAGAAGCAAAGAAGGTCTTACTTCATTCAGATGTCGATAAGAATGATCCAAAAGATACAAATGTTCAGGAAAAACTTAAGGGACTATTAGGTTCTGGTGGTTTTGGCTGGAATGAAAAAGAAAGAGCAGCTCTCTCTGAAATCTTAGGAAAGAGTTAGTCCTTTGATCTATCTATCATTCTTTGAATTTTATCTATAGAAGACTTCACTATCTCATCCATTGACCCTTCAAGAACTGTAGCCGCAGAATGATTATGACCACCACCTCCAAGGGCTTGTGCCATAATTCCTACATCAATAGTTGTGCAAGCGGATCTCATACTTAGTTTAATACTCGTACCATTTTGTCTAAACATACAAGCGACTTTTATATTATCTAAAATAAGCAGATGATTGATAAAGCCATGAGTATCTTCAGGATCTGATTGATGTTTTGCAATCATTTCTTCATTCAAGCAAATCCAAGCGACTTCTTCGGTGTCATTTGTTTGCGCTGAGCTTAGAACTTCTCCAATTAATCTCATGTATCCAATTTTCTTTGTTCCATTAATTTGGTTGAAGGCTTCAGGAGGTCTGACTCCAGCATCCATAAGACTAGCAATGAGTCTATGAGTATTACCAGAAACAGTTGGATACCTAAAGCTTGAAGTATCAATGAGAATCGCGGTGTAGAGCGCGAGAGACATATCTTTTGTAAATTCCACTCCAAGGCCTGAAATTAAATTTCCGACAAGTTCCCCAGTCGCCGCCATCGTTGTATCAATACAATGAATGGCCGCAAGTTCTCTTGCACATGGATGATGATCAATGAATAGAAGATCTTTTGCATTTAAAACTAGCTCTTGTGTATTTCTTCCAATTCTTGGAAGGCTATTAGTATCTGCAACGATGAGAAGATCTATTTCCTTAAAAGGATTCTTCATGTATTCGTCGTAGGAAATGATGACGTCTTTTGGATCTAAGTACTTATATCTATCGAACAACTTCTTTTCATTTACACAAATGGCCTTCTTTCCAAGACTTTGCAGGGCCATACATAGGGCAATCTGACTTCCTATACCATCCGCATCTGGAAAAACGTGAGTTGTTATTACAATTGTTTCAGCATTTTTAATGTGTTCTTGGAATAGTTTGTTCATATCTCATTATATCGGTAAGTAAGTGAAAATTCTTGAAGAAAATAGATAATAACTGATCATTTGGAGTCAGTTAGGCTTTAACTTTCCTAAATTCTTTTGCTAGGATTAGATATATAAATTTCGAGAGGTATTTTATGGAAGAAAAGGCCATCCGAGTTGAAAATGTTCACAAGAGCTACTCTTCGACCATTGCATTAAATGGTATTTCCTTTGAAGTATCAAAGGGAAGTATTCATGGGTTCTTAGGGCCTAATGGTGCTGGAAAATCTACAACAATGAAAATAATTACTAATGAGCTTACTTCTTGTTCGGGAGAGGTCATTGTTAATTCTAATAGACCAATAGGATTCCTTCCTGAACTTCCACCTCTCTATAAGCATATGGTGGTTGAAGAGTTCTTAAGTTTCGTGAAAACTATTTTTGAATCCCGAGTAGAATTGTCTTCTATTGTTCAGAAGTGTGGGCTTGAAAATGTTAAGAAGAGACTTATAGGAAATCTTTCTAAAGGTTATCAACAGAGAGTAGGAATTGCACAGGCCCTAGTCGTTGATCCTGAGATAATTATTCTCGATGAACCAACTGTTGGACTAGACCCTCATGCTATCAAGGAAATAAGAGAGCTTATTCTATCTCTAAAGAAAAATCATACTATTCTCTTTTCTACTCATCAGCTTTATGAAGCAAGTAACCTCTGTGATGAAGTGACGATCATAAATCATGGAAGAATATTGAAGACTGGAAAAATTGAAGACGTTAAGAGAGATCTAGTCGCAGGGGAAATTTTTCTTATCGAACTGGATTCTAAATTGAGTGATTCAGATTGTATGGATTGTTCTAAAGAATTTGATGTGGAAATTTTAGTTAATGAAAATAAACTTCGAATTACTTCAAAAGGAAGTGAGGATTTAAGAGGGAAGATTAACCGCTTTCTCTTGGATCGGAATTATATTGTAAGTTCTTTAAGAACCGAAGAAATGGATTTGGAACAAATCTTTGATCATGTTACGAGTGAGCGAAATGTTTAGTATCTATAAAAGAGAACTCAAGGAGTCTCTCTCATCACCACTGTTTTATATCTTATGCGCTATTTTTAGTGCAATCACTGGCTGGATTTTCTACTACAGCGTGCTAGCTTCAAAAGAAGTTGTAGGATCTAGTCTAACCACTAATGTTCTAATTCCTTTATTTGGAACAATTAGCTCTCTCTTTATGTTCTTAACTCCACTATTAACAATGAACTCTTTTGTTGAAGAGAAGAGAACAGGAACCTTAGAACTTCTAATGAGATCTAAAGTTGGACTTTGGAATATTATCATTGGTAAATTTCTCTCTCACATAACTCAAATTAGCTTTATGCTCATACTCTCTTTAATGTTTCCTATGATTCTTATGTTTTCAGGCTACAGTGACTGGGGGATTGTTTTAAGCGGGTATTTGGGACTTGTTCTAAATATTAGTACCTATGTTTTAATTGGTATGTTTGCCTCTTCGATTTCGGGCAATCAAATTATCTCAGGTTTTATTTCGTTCTCAATGATTTTTGGAGTTCTACTCTTAAACTTAACAGCGAACTCAACTAATAATTTCATTGTTGGTCAATTGCTAAGCTATTTAAATAATACTTCTCATTTTAGTCACTTTGCTCAAGGCGATATTAGAAGTTTTAGTTTTATCTACTTCGCTTCTTTTATTGGTTTATTTATGTTCTTTATAAATAAGTCTCTTAGTTCGAGGAGATGGTAGTGAAGAGTGTTTTATCAACCATTTTAATTATTACTAATATTATTCTCTATTTAACGAGTATCGTCCTTTGGCTTTCGATTTCTGATGAAATATATTTAAATATTGGAGTCTCTCTCGCTGCAGTTGTTGTTACGCTAGTTCTTCTCATTATTTATAGAAAGTCTTTTAAAGCTTATTATATGAGCTCTCAATTTAAAATGCTTAGTGACGCCATTATTTCGTGCTTTCTTATTTCTTGTATTGTTGGTCTCGTAAACTATCTTGCTTTTAAAAATCCGATCCAAATTGATCTCACTGAAAAGAGGCTACATTCTTTAAAGTCTCAGACGGTGAATGTTTTAAAGAACTCAAAGGGGTTGGTTGAAATTGATGTCTATGCTAGAAAAGAAAATTTTCAAAGAGTAAATATTCTTCTTGAATTGTACCGCTTAAGAAAAGCAGACTTAAAATTTAATTTCATTGACGCTGAAACTAGTCCGAGTTTAGTTCAAAAAAATGATATTACTCAATTGCCAACTCTCATTGTTAGAAAAGGGGATAAGGTAGCAAAATCTCTCAAAACAAGAGAGTTAGAACTTACAAATGCTATTTTAAAAGTAAGTAGAGAAAAAGAAACTTCAGTTTGCGTAGATAGTTCTCATTCCAAATTTAGCTGGTACGCGGAAGGACGAAATCAATATAGTGCACTTAGAAGACTTCTTGAGATTGAATTATTTAAAGTTGAAGATATAAAACTTGTATCTGGTGAGCCTATTCTAGCATGTGATGTTCTTATTCTATGGGGACCTGAAATAGATCTTGATGAAAAAGAATTGTTAACTTTAGAGAAATTTCAAGAGAGTGGGAAGGCCCTGCTCATTGGTGTGAATCCTCAATTTAATGGAGATTCAATTCCAAACTTAAGAAAGTATCTGTCTGAGCAAGGAATTAAAGTTCATAATATTCTTTCCATCTCCCCAGACTCGACAATTGATGGGTCTAATGGAGCAGCTCCAATTGCTAGAACTTTTGCTAAAAGTCATCCAATATTCAAAGACTTTAATGAATATGTTTTCTTTCCTCTTGCTACAGCAATTACTTTTAATGGTTATCTTGGTCTAAAGGCCGTTGAACTTGTTAAGTCTTCAAGCGAGAGCTGGGGAGAGTCGAACTTCTTAAAGTTAGAGGATAAGAGATTTGATAAAGGAAAAGACCTTCCTGGACCGCTAAATTTTGCTGTGAGCCGCGAATTTGAAAATGGTGGTAGAGTCGTAGTCTTTTCAAATACAAGTTTTGTTTCAAATGCCTATACGAAATTTTCAAATAACTTTAAGGTGCTGATCAATACGGTTTCATGGATCACTAAGAACGATCAGCTCATAACCTTTGATCGTATCGCCCTTAAAGATGAACCTTTATTTATTAGTCGGCCACAGCTAGGAGTTATATTCTTTTTTAGTGTATTGATTATTCCTGTGTGCTTAATTATTTTTTCAATTGTTCTCTATAGAAGAAGAGGGAAGTTGTAATGAAGAGAAATCTTGGACTACTCGCCTTATTGGTGGGCCTTTTATGCATAACTTACTTCACGCAAGAGAAGAGAAGTCTCACTGATCAAAAAGAACAAGATAATTATTCTAAAATCTTAGACTCGTCAATGTATGGCGATTTAGTTGAACTACAAACGCCTTTTAGTCATATTAAGAAGTATAAAGAATCATTTTCAAATTTTTCTGATGGGCATAAGGTTGATCAAAAGAGAGTTAATGAGTTCTTAAGTCGTCTCTCCCATATTAGAGCGAGTAAGTACTTAAAGGATATTTCTCCAACTCAAATGAAGGAGTTCTTCCCCGAAGATCATTTGAAAATGATTTTCACTTTTGAAAATGAAACCCTTGAATATCAACTGGGAAAGAAAGTAGGCTTCTCTCAAGATTTCTATGTGGGTTATAAGACAAAGAGCAAGGGAGTCGTTATTGCAATCGCTAACGATAAGCTTCCTTTTGAAGGAATGGTTAATAAAGAGGAAGAGCATCGATCCTCTCATAAGTATGAAAGAGTTAAGTCATTATTCTCCCTTCCTGCAAACTTCTTCTTAGATCTTTCAGTTTTTGATAATGAAGAGCTTGATAGAGGAATCGTTTTTTCAAATATAAGAAATGAATCCTTTTCAATTGATTTTAAATCTAACACTACAAATCCTCCTCCTATTCATCCTATTGAAACGTCTGCGGCGAAGATGGGGCATCTCAGAGATAAACTTCTTTCTCTTAGGGCCGTTAATTACTTAAAGAATGTAGATACGGCGAAATTTTCAAGAAAGGTTGGAAGTATAAAAACTGAAAAAGGTATTTATACAATTTATGAAAGATATAATAAGGATCAATCTTACTATATCTTCAATCCTAAGAATAATATCTACTATCAATTTAAAGCAGGCGAGCAGAAGTTACTCCTCTTTAATATTCAAAGTGTCTGGGATTTGAGAGTTATTGATGAGCTTGGTGCTAAAGTTGAAATAAGTTTTGATAATGGAGAAACTTTAGAACTTGAAGTTCATAAAATTGGTGAAGAGGCGAGTAAGATATTTAAACTGATTCTAAGTCCAGCCCAATATATTAACGAGAAAGAGGATCTTTCAAAAGCTAAGAAATGGAAGCTTAAGCTTAAGATAAAATCCAGAGAGTTAGAAGTCTCTTTTACAGATTCAGAAGTGATTATTTTAGATAGAATATTAAAGATATCTTATCACTATATAAGATATAGCAAAGAGCCCGTGAGTATTGACCCTGATAAGTATAGAGTTAAGTAATGAACCAGATTATAAGAGAATATTTAATTACATTTCTACATCCATTTAAAACTCATGAAGTCTTAAGGGAGAGTAGGGCCCTGACAAAACCTCTCGTTCTTGCTAGTGAATTAAAAGAACAAGAGATTCAGTATAAGACGGGTCTTAGTTTTATCGAAGTCATGAGTATTTCCTGGGTAATGGCAATCATTAATGGAATTTACTCCATTGGAATGATTTACTTTGGCTATGTGACAGGAATGTTCATGTCTGAGTCAGACACTCTTTCTAGTCTTATCAGCAATAATATTTCTCTTGAGTATCAGAAAATTTTAATTTCGTGGTCAATTCTTCAAGTGATTATCTTTCCAATTACTCTTTGGTTCTATGCAAAGGTCTGGACTGTCATTATCAGATTCTTTGGAAGTTTATTTGAGTTTGAAGGAAATTTAGAAGAAGTTACCGCCCAAGTTGTTAACCACTCTATTGTGACAAATCTCTTCTTGGTCATTCCTATATTTGGAGAAATGATTAGGCATTTTTGTTCAATTATTTATCTCTTCGCAGGACTTAGAAGTAATATGTCTTTTTCTATTTTACAGAGCTTAATAACTGTCTGTTCTCCATTAATCATTTTTGTTCTCTTTATAGTCCTTGGAATAATCTACTTCACTTCTCTTTTCGCAATGCTTTAAAACACTTCCTATTTTGACGATATGCCAAAGTCAGGAGGTGTTAGAAAATTTATTCTCACTATCTACTGGAATTCATTACAATAGATAGTGAGGACATGGAATGGCCTCATTTACAGAGTGTAATCACTTTGTCAGAATCATTTCACACACACACAAGCATATACACTCACACATCAAAGGAGAGAGACGTGTCCCCTTATCTAGCAAGCTTCATGACAGGAAGTGTTGAAGTCGTTTGTGGACCTATGTTTTCTGGTAAGACTGAAGAGTTAATCAGAAGAGTCAGAAGGGCCCAGATCGCAAAACAGAAAATTCAAATTTTTAAACCAGCTCTCGATGATAGGTATCACGAAACTAAAGTTGTGAGTCATTCATCTCAGTCAGTTGCGGCGACACCTGTGAATTCTGCAGTTGATATTCTTAGAAGAATTTATGACTCAACGAGAATTGTGGCCATTGATGAAGTGCAATTCTTTGATGAGAATATTATTAAAGTTGTAAATAAACTCTCTAGAAGAGGGGTTAGAGTTATCTTGGCCGGTTTGGATCAAGATTATAAGGGCGAACCGTTTGGTCCAATGCCTCACCTTATGGCCGTAGCGGATGACGTGACGAAAGTTAAGGCCGTTTGTACGTCTTGTGGTGCTCCAGCATCAAAGACTCATCGAAAGTCTACAGAGAATGCTGATCAAGTACTTGTGGGAGAGGCTGACCTCTACGAAGCAAGATGCACGGCGCACTGGGATTACCAGCCGGATGATGAAGATCTTCTTGCTTTCTCAGCAAATATTGAAGCGAGTGAGAGTTCAGCTTCAGAAGTTCAGATTTAATTTCAAAGGAGACTGTTGTCTCCTTTTTTTTTTGCTATACTCTCTATGTATTAATTAAGACAAGAGGGTTTTTATGTCATTTCCAGAGTTAATATCAAAACAATCAATTCAAGTTCGGGTTAAAGAGTTGGCCGAGAAAATCACAAATGATTTTTCCGGTGAAGAAGTCGTTGTTGTTGGAGTTCTTAAAGGCTCATTTATTTTCTGCGCTGATTTGATTCGAGAAATGAATCTGCCAGTTATTTTAGACTTTATTTCTGTTTCATCTTACGAGGGAACTGAGTCTACTGGTGAATTAAAAATCAATCTGGACATCAAAACTAATATTGAAGGAAAGAATGTTATTCTTGTTGAAGATATTATTGATACAGGCTTAACGATTTCATCACTCATTGAAAGGTTTGAAGGCCTTAATCCAAAATCCCTCAAGGTTGCTACTCTTCTTTATAAACCAGCTAGGATTAAGCATAAGGTTGATATAGATTACCTTGCTTTTGAAATTGAAGATCACTTTGTGATTGGTTATGGGCTAGACTTCAATGGTCTTTATAGAGAGATACCTTACGTAGGAATTTATAATGGCGAAGTATAGTGGCTCTGTAAGAGTTGACTTATTAGGGGGAACTCTTGATCTGGAACCAATTAATTTAATTATTCCAGAAACAATTACATTGAACTTGGCGACAAGTTTAAAAGCAGAAGTTCATATTGAAGAATTTGAAAAAGGAAAAGTTCAGATTCACTCTCTCGATTATGATACGACTGAAGTTTATGAAACTGCTGACTTTACTTCTGAGAAGTTGCTAGGGGATCACTTTGGTCACTTTAGTTTTGTTTGCCAGATATTAAATCACTTTGAATTAAATAGTGGAATCAAGCTTAATTTAAAATCAGGATCTCCTCCTGGCGCTGGGCTTGGTGGTTCATCATCAATGGGAATCACTCTCTATAGTGCTATTTGTAAATACCTAAACCTTGATTTAGACAGACAGCTCGGCGTAAATATTGTTCGAGGAATAGAGGGAAGAATGCTGGATTCAGGTCCCGCAGGCTATCAAGATTATTATCCCGCTATTTATGGTGGAGTACTTGCACTTGTTCCAAGTCCTGGGAAAGTTACTGTAGATCAACTCTATAGTGATAACTTAAAGAGTTTCTTAGAAAAGAATATTACTCTTGTGTACTCAAGACAGACGAGACTTTCAGGAATCAATAACTGGGAAGTTTATAAAGGCTTCTTTGATAAGAATGAACTCATAAGAAAAGGTCTAGGAGAGATTGCTTCTTTAAGTCAGCGAGCTTATCAAGCAATTAAATCGGAAGATTTCAGCGAATTACCAGAGCTTATTTCCAAAGAGGGAGCTATTAGAAAAGAGCTTTTTCCTGGAATTGTTTCTGAAAAAATGAATATGGTGTATACTAAAGTGGTAGAAAAAGTTCCAACTGCCGGTATTAAGGTTTGTGGAGCGGGTGGAGGAGGATGTTTCCTAATTATTCACCCTGAAGAAGCTAAGAGTTTAGTAAATCAAATTATCACAGAGAATGAAATGGATGTCTTACCATTTTCAATTGAGAAACCTCTATAACAGAGAGCCTATGTGAGTGAATCTAAAAATATTGCTGGAATGAGTATGAAAGGCGGAAGAAAGGATAATTTCTTCTTCTGCTTAATTGAGTACTACGAAGATAGCCAGCGGTGGTTTCTTAGGTCTATGCTTCAAGTGAAAGATGAAGAAGGACTTGAAGGCGATGATGCTATTCGCTCTTGGATTGAAGATTATAAAGTTAATCAACTCGTTGTCGATTTTCCTCTTACATGGCCCGCTTGCCACTCTTGCGAATTAGAATGCCCAGGTTCAAAGAATTGTCCTGTTGATGAAGTCGTTAGTGTTAGAGATAGAGTCACTTCAATCTTAGAAGAAGATACTAGCATTAGAGACCGTCATCATAAAGAGTATGAGAGATCGAGAAACTTAGATGATGAATTTGATATGGGAAGAGACCTTTGGGATAAAGAGTCTCACGAACACCTTCTTTCAAGATCATTTAAAAGAAGATTGAAGAAAGGTTTTCTTCCTTACTGGAATCGCTCTGTCGATTTCTGGATTTGGAAGTATTACTACGATCAATACTTAGAGTTATTCACTTCTTCTTATGATTCATTTGGAAATACATCTTTAATGATTCTTTCTCGCTTCTCTTATCTTCGAAGACATTTCCCTAACAATATTGATCTCTATGAAGGTAATGTGAACCTAACTCTTATTGAACTTCTTCGTGGAAAAATACTTTTGAATAGAGATATTCAAAATATGAGTGATATTGAACAAGGTGTAGAAGCGAGACTTGATATCATAAAGAAAATAGAGGCCAAGTTAAATATCTTCATCTATGAACATGATCTAGAATTGATTGTAAAAAATCCTAGGGCCTTTGATTCTTTTATTTTGGCGGTTACAGGTCAGAGAAATCTCTTAGATAAAGTTCGAAATCTTCCTCTTTGGACAAGACCATCTCTTACGAGACTTTTGGTGCCGAAGTTTTAGGTTTAAACTGACTAAGCCCAATGAAGACGTAAATCATTAAAGCGCCAGAGGCCACATAGGCTAGATTCATCCCCCCATTTAGTAAGTTTGAAAAACCTAGTAGAAATAACCCAAGTCCTCCTAGAAATGACTGAATCCTTAGGTATTTATAAGCAAATACTTTGTCTTTGTTATAGTAGAAGTAATTTATAGCGTGAATAATCAGCACACCTATAAACATCGCAAGCATTGCTTGTTTAGATAATTGATAGAGCTCGGTAAAGAAGTTTTTAGGAATCATATTCTGTGTGAGAGCTGGATTCTTCTTCACTTCAGTCGTGATGAGAGAGTATATTCTTGGAAATGCATCTATCCAAATATAATAAAAAATGAGAATATCACCAAGTAAACAAAAAAGTATGGCCAGTTTTTTAAATGTCTTTTCTGTGAGATTTTTATATAGATTTTCCATATTTCAATTATAGGACAGGTTTATGACACTACAAGTGATTTTATTAATATTCTCTATTGTAATGCTATATTATGGAGCAGAATTCGCTCTTGAGTCTGCAGAAAAGATTGGTCTCTATCTGGGAATGTCTCCGTTAGTTATTGGATTATTAATTGTAGGCTTTGGAACTTCTCTACCAGAGTTCTTTGTTTCTCAATTGGCATGCTATAGAGGGGAGAGTCCTATTGCTCTGGGGAATATCATTGGCTCCAATATTGCCAACCTCTTCTTAATTATGGGAGCAGCTGGAATTTTTGTGCCACTTCACTTAGCGCGTACAGAGATTAAAGTTCAACTCTACTTTCATATTGGAATTACTGCTATTCTTGCAATTATACTTTTCCAATCGAATCTCTATTGGTGGGGAACAGGTCTTCTTCTGTCTTTTTTTGGTGTTTATCTTTGGAATACATTTAGAGAAATGAGAAAACAGAGACACTTGAGAACTGTGAGTAAAGAAGACCTTGAACATGAAATGGGTCCGATGCTTTATATTAAACTTATCGTAGGATTTGTTCTTCTCTACTTTGGAGGAGATCTCTTAGTTAGTTCTGGTTCAAAAGTTGGAGTGATGATGGGAATATCAACCTACGTTATTTCTGCTGTTTTTGTGGCCTTTGGAACATCATTTCCAGAGCTTGTTACTGCAATTTTAGCCTGTGTAAAAAAGAAGGATACTGATCTCATTACTGGTAATATCATCGGCTCTAATATTTTCAATGTGGCCTTTGTTCTTGGATCTCTAGGTCTTTACGATGTCCCTATTGAACAGAATTATACACTTGAGTTATCTGTACTAGGTTTTGCATCAGTTTTCTTAATTGGAATTGCGCTTGCGAAGAAAAACTTTTATAAACTATCGGGAGTTATCTTTCTCTCAACCTACGGCGCTGTTGTTTACCAATGGGTGACAGCTTAGCCTATAAAGATGAGGAACTTCTTTAGTAATAAGTGACAGAGAAGACGAATTGTAGTCAAAGACTTAAAGTAATTTTTTGATATCACTTTCAAGAGATTCTGGCTTACTCGTTGGGGCAAACCTTGTAATCATCTCACCATCTTTAGAAATAAGAAATTTAGTGAAGTTCCACTTGATTTTCTTTGAACCGAGAAGGCCTGGCGCTTGATTTTTTAAGTATTCGTAGAGTGGATGAGTGTCACTTCCATTCACATCAATTTTATCAAAGAGTGGAAAAGAAATATTAAATTGCAGATCGCAGAAAGAGGCGATCTCTTCGTTAGAGCCAGGCTCCTGTGATCCAAATTGATTACAAGGGAAGGCCAAAACTTCAAAACCTTGATCCTTATATTTCTTATAGAGCTCTTCTAGACCAGCGTATTGAGGAGTAAATCCACATTTTGAGGCGGTATTTACGACTAGGAGAACTTTATCTTTATAATTAGATAATTCAACTTCTTCTTTCTTATTATTCTTAACTTTATAATCGTAAACACTCATAGAGTCCTCTCTTATTCGTAGATACCTTTTTGTAATTTTCTTTGAACTGTTTTTTCTTGCTCATCAGCTCTCTTGTCATGAAGCTTCTTACCACGCCCCAGTGCAATTTCTAGCTTAACGATTGAGCCCTTGAAGTAAATCATTGTTGGAATCAATGTTAAATTCTGTGCTTTCATTTTATGAAAGAGTTTTACAATTTCTTTTTCATGTAGGAGAAGTTTTCTCTTTCTATCTTCGACATGGTTATTGATATTTCCAAATTCATATTGTGGAATTTTTATATTAAATGCCCACACTTCACCGTTACTATCAATCGTAATATGTGACTCAGCAATAGAAACTTTTCCAGCTCTCAAGCTCTTAACTTCTGTTCCAACAAGAACCATTCCAACTTCCATCTTATCTTCTAAGCTGTAGTCAAAATGTGCTCTCTTATTTTTTGCAATTATTTTAATGCCCATTTTCTTCCTAGTAATTCAGAGTCAGTCCAAGACTTCCTACGAGAACACTTCCACCAATTTTATATCCAGGAGCTCCAATCTTATTACCTGGATCACCATTTTCTAGTCCCGCAGTCTTAGAGACTGTCTTATCCTCTAACATATGATACTGCAGAGAGCCTCCAAGCTGTAGAGGAATTTCAAAGAATTTAGTTTTGTATAAGGCAGCACCTGTAAGTATTGTAGAATCCGTATCTAATGAATTACCGGCGCCTGAAAAATCTCCATCAATTGGAGTAGGTTTATAGGCAATACCTAGGTCAAGCTCTATACTTTCTGTTAGAACTAATCCCATACCAAGCTTTGGAATAAAAATATCTTTCGTTTTTAAAACTTCATAATCACTACTTGGTTGAATTCCACCGCCACGCTTAGCTACTTTCATTAGAGGAGTCTTATAATTACCCCACATTTGGTATTCAACTGAACCGTATAGTTTTACCATTCCTAATTGAGTGCCTGTACCAAGTCTGAAGATATGTGGATCGTAGAAGATCATCGATGTGATATTTAAATCGAGAATATAGTCTGTCGTTGTAGAAATTGAAACTTTACCAAAGGCATTTGCTTCAAGATTATTTTTCATTTCTTGCTGATAAGAAAAGTAGAGTTGAAAATCATCTGCTGGCTTATAAATTGTAGAAAAGATAAGTCCAAGGGATGGCTTTACTTTTGACTTCATCGAACCATAAGATCCATAATCACTTTGAATAGATACGTTTGTATCTGCCGTAGCTGCCGCTTGAAATCCAATCTGTGTTCCAATAGAAAAGGCCCACGCTTCACCAAAATTTTTGGCATAATTTAAAAGAGCAATAGTTCTTCTATATCTTGATCTATACATGACGTACTCAGGAAGAAATGCGTTTCCTGAGTTTGTTTCGATCAGCGACCCAATTGGTGCACTGATACTAAGACCAATCGTTCCAAGCTTTTTTGCAAGAGGGAGGGCGAGGTGCAAAGAACCACTGTAGTATTTTTGATAAGATGTTGAAACAGAACCCACTTCCTCGTTTAATGCTGGGTCTTGAAAGGAGTCATTTTTAATGACAACGCCATTGATTGGCTCGAAGTCTGTTACAGCAGAGGAAATTGAAGTGGATAGATTAAATGTTTCTGTGAATGCCATCTGTGCAGGAATGTAGTAATTATTAGCAGGATCATTATGATTTAAATTTGCTTGATTACCAATACCTGAAGTTGTTACGTGAGTTCCAAAGAACTCAAAGTAATTAGCACTAACACTTAGGGAAAGAAAAAATAAGAGAGTAGTGATGATTGTTTTCATATAACACCTATGTTTACTTTAATTCTTTGTATAGTTTTTGAATCGTCTCTAGTGAAAATGATTCTGCTCTATCAGTTCTTTGTATTTCACAGTCTAGGAATGCTTTTTCTAGAATTTCTGGTTCGTAGAAGTTTTTTAACACTCCACCAAGTTGCTTTCTCTTAAATTGAAAAACTTTTCTTAGGAATTTTTCAAACTCATGAAATTCTGAAAGAGGTATAACTGGAGTAGCGATTCTCTTGAAACTTACTACTGTTGAATCAACTTTTGGTGGTGGTTGAAAAGCAACGGGAGGTGCTTGGCAGAGAACTTCAACTTCAAAGTAAGTCTGAGAGAGAGCGAGAAGAGAGCCCATTGCTTTATTCTTCTTCTTTGAAATAAAAGTAATAACTTTATCTGCAACTTCTTTTTGAAACATTAGAGTCATATACTTGATCTGTGAAGCTTTTATAAAGTTCACAAGCAAAGGGACGCTGACGTTATAAGGAAGATTTGAAACTAACCAAATATCCAAATCACTTATCTTCTTCTCTTCAAAGAACTCGCTTAAATTAACTTCTAGAGCGTCACAAAGAGTGATTGCTTCACTTGGGATAAACTTCTCTAAATATTCAGGAAAGCGTTTATCTTTTTCAATGACGTAGAAAGGAAGATCGTGCTTGGCCAAGAACTCAGTAAGTATTCCTGGTCCCGGACCAACTTCAATGATGGCCCCCGCTTCATCTTTAAAATCATCTGTTATATCATCAATTACTTTCTGATCTCTTAGAAAGTGTTGGCCTAAATTCTTATCAGCCCATGGGAGAGACTTTGTCACTAGAGGTGTCCTTTCGTCAGTAGATCTTTTTTAGAAATATAGCGGCCCTTGGCATCGAGAGTTAAACACTCTGGAAACTTGATCGCGCTCTGTTCAATTCGGTGAGCGTAGTTTGCAACCATTGCTCCGTTATCTGTACAAAAAGCAGGTTGCACAAAGAAGACGTCTTTATAAGTTTCAATGAGAACTTTTCTAAGATAGCTATTGCAAGCAACACCACCTCCAACGACAACTTCTAGCTTCTTTGGGAAGCGCTCGTTAACGGCCTTCATTGCATACTTAAGTTTTAACTTAAGGGCGCCAACAATTGCGTGTTGGTAAGAAGCGCAAACATCTTTTAGGTCTTGCGAGTAATTATCTCCACCTGGATGAAGAACGTGAGGATTCTTTTCGACAAATAATCTAAGGGCCGTTTTCACTCCTGAATAGCTTAGTCTACAATCAGCAGAACTCTTGAGTCCTATTGGGAAACTATATTTTAGAGGATCGCCACCTCTTGCTAGATCATCAATTAATTTTCCTGCAGGATAGCCAAGGCCTAGGATTTTTCCACCCTTGTCAAAAGCTTCCCCCGCGGCATCATCAATAGTAGAGCCGAGGATTTCAAAATCTCTCTGTGATGTCACAAGGAGAAATAGTGAATGTCCGCCAGATACCAGCAGACCGATATAAGGATATCTTGTCGTTCGTGATAAGTGGATTGCTTCAAGGTGAGCAAAGAGATGATTCACTGGAATAATTGGTTTTTCAAAAATAAGAGAAAGAGTCTTTGCCGTATTGAGACCAGTAAGTAGAGGACCTAGAAGTCCTGGCTGAGTGGTCACACCAATGGCCGCGATATCTTTCATATCAATATTTACAGACTCTAGTGTTTGTTTAAGTAGAGGAACTAGTTTTGCGAGGTGATTACGCGCCGCAATCTCAGGCACCACACCGCCCCACTTACTTAAGAGCTCTTCTTGGGAGAATGATTTCTGAGTTATGACACTCGGAGGAGTGTCTAAGTCTTTAGAATCAGTCTCGATTATAGCAATGGAGGTATCGTCGCAACTTGTTTCGATGCCCAATATAAACTTTGTAGTCATAGAATCAGAATCCTAGCATAATAGTCTGTATTTATTAAATCTTTTAAGGTTTTTAGTCTATGAAAAAGCTCCTACCGCTAATATTGTTAACCTTTTTATATGGGTGCTCTTCTTTCTTCTACTTTCCGACGAAGTACTTCTACGCGGACCCGAAACAACATAATGTGGCCTACGATGATATTGACTTCAAATCAACCGATGGAACGGATCTTCACGGTTGGTTCATGTATGACAAGTCTTACGAAAAAGATAAGAAGAAAAAGAAGAAGGGGCTCATTCTCTTCTTTCACGGAAACGCACAAAATATCACTTCCCATTGGCTAAATCTTGGTTGGATGGTGAAAGATGGTTATGATATCTTCATTTTTGATTATAGAGGTTATGGACTCTCAAAAGGGCAGGCCAATCAGCAGGGACTTAATAAGGACTCTATAGCAGCTCTTAATTGGGCCCACGCTAAGTCGAAAGAATATCCTAAGTTCATTGTCTACGCTCAGTCTCTGGGTGGGACGGTGAGTATGCGTGCCATGAAAGATATTGATTTTAAATCTGATATTGATCTCTATGTTCTAGATTCAACTTTTAGCTCTTACCAAGATATTGCCTTTGATAAATTAAAGAACGCTGGAGTCTTTGTGGCACTAAGTCCTCTTGCTTATATTCTTGTGTCAGACGAATACGGACCATATAAGAATTTAGATCAATTCAAGATGCCCATACTTATGATTCATGGAAATAAAGATGTGGTTGTTCCCTATAAATTTGGTGAGGAAATTTATAAGAAGCTTAAGACAGAGAAGAAGTGGTGGTGGACCGTTGAAGACGGCTCACACACCGATGTTTTTCATCCTAAGCACTTGCAGTATAGAGCGAAGTTCTTAGATTTCTTAGAGAAAATTTAACTCTTAGGACAACCAACTTTCTTCATCATATCAATGAACTTCGTTTCGTTGACCTCTTTGCCTTGGTACCACTCTGGACTTTGATCTGGATCGTGGCAATTGAGACACTTCGTTTTCATATTCTGATACTTTGCTTTAGAAGAGAGTTCTACTTCGTTTGTAGAGAAGGGATGTTCTAGATGCTTATCGTGACAATTTAAACACTGAACATTGGCAAAGTTATGTTTAACACCCTTTCTCTTATCAAGCTCTTGCCATCTCTTTGAAAGATTCTCAATACTATTTGGAGGAAGCTTTCTAACAGAAGAGAAGTCTAAGAAACTCTCTTTGAGCTCTTTCATATAATCATTCTTTAATTTCTTTAGCTTTGCCTCATCAGTTTCTTCAAAGTGAACGATATCTTTTGCCTTGGCAAAACCGTGAGGAGAGTTGAGACCGAGACTATGACACTTAATACAGGCTAAATTATTTTCTTCCTGTGCTTTTATTAATGTTAAGTAGGCAATGGAGTGGGGCGTTTTCTGCCAGTGGTCCGATTGGGCCTGATGGCACTCTAGGCAGGAATTAGAAGTATTAAACTTTTGTACACCCATTGATGAAACAGTCATGGCATTTTGCTCTTCAACTTGGATTTTTGAAAGCTGCTCTTTGTGCTTTGTTAGAAATTCTCTAAATGGGTTAGGGTTTAGGAATTTCGCTGTCTCATCTCTCGTTTCATGGATTTCAAAACTGTCCTTTGACTTATCAGACTTTAAAGAAATTTTTATTTCCCCGAGGTAGTGATTCCTTGAGAGAACTTGCACCATTTTGGTTTTCCCTTCTTCTACTGGGAACTTAGTGAAGCTCTGAGAGTGAGATCCAATAATCCAATCTAGTTCAGTAAATCTCTTGGCAAGTTCTGTATCTATATCAATACCAGCATTTGTGAGTGCAATCAGTCTATGAAAAGGACTTCCTTTCTTGTAACCAGCCTCCTTAAGCTCTTTTCTTATTGTATCAATAACAGAGAAAGGGGAGAGGAAAGCATTCCTATAATTTCCTTCAAATATATTTGGATCAGATAGAGCAATGAGAAAAATTCTATGAGGTCCCTTTTCTAAGATAGCAAATTTCTTATGCTCTAAAGGGAAGCTCGCTGAAGGGTTTGAAATAAGGTAAGTGAAATTATTTTCTTTTTGAACTTCTTTTAAAAAATCCCATCCCATTGCTAAATCTTGCTCTCCAAGAAGCATATAGGAGAGATTTAGCATTCCTAGACCTTTTGCTAAATTCTTTCCAGTAAAAGTCAGTGATTTTTCAAGTGTTGCTGGTAATGAAGAAGAGGCGAAGAAAGTATCTCCACTGTCTACATAAAGTATATCGCTATTTTTCTTTATTTGATGAAAGACTCCAGCAACTTGCGGAAGTCCTCCTAGAGGATGGTGTCTACAGCCACATGGGTGTGTTTCCCCGTTTATATTGTGGCTAAAAATGATAGAGAAGTTATCCTTATCAATTCCTGTTACATTGTATTCGCCTTCATCAATTGTATTTATAAAGTAAGTACACGATGAAATCATTAAACACATAAGTAGTGTCAACAAGTAACTTCTCTTCATATTTTATCCTATAGCTTAGCTAGTAATGACTTAGCCTCTTTTACTTTCTTTGAATTTGGAAATCTCTTAATAAGCTCTTCTAGAGTTTGCTTTGCTTGTTCACTTTGATTAAGTCTCTTTAAAGTCTTTGAAAGGTAGAGTAGTCCATTTGCATTGTAATTTGATTTTGGAAATTCAGTAAAAAGCTTACTAAAGAAAACAGTCGCATCGTTATTATTCTTATTTATATAAGCAGACATTCCAAGGTTATGGAGCACTCTTGCTCTTTGTTTTCCTTTTATACTACTCTTTGATTCGAGTGCTTGTAGTAGGGCCTGAGCTTTCTTATAGTTTCCCGATGAATAGGCGCTCATGGCCTCTTGATAAGGACTTTCTTTTTTTGAACTTTTTGAAGAAGTTTTAGAAGAGAGCGTACTAAGAAGTTTCTGAAGATATTTATCTTGCTGTTCTAGTTGAGAATCGATCTTTGTTAACTTCTCATCATTGGCCTTATCTTTTTCTTCAAGCAATGTGATTTTAGCTTTTAATTCTTCAACTTGTTTTGTGAGCTGCTCTTTAGTGTTGTGGTTTGAGTCCTCAACTTGTCCGGTAAGCATACCAAGTCTTTCTTCAATATTTTGTAGTCTAACATTTGCACCGGCGGTGAGTTTTTGATTTTCGACCATTTGAATTGAAATATTGTCTACGACTTGTTCTCTTTGAATTTCTTCTTGTGTTTTACATGCAGTTACGGAAAGCAGTGATGCTAGCACCAGCCATTTCATTTGATGTTTCATAAAGATTCCCTTCTATAAAAAACTAATTATAAATTTTCGAGTGTCTGTTTTCTAATGGCGATAAACTCTGCTCTTTCAGAAAACTTCTTAGATAGGATAGCGTATTGTTTGGCTTTATTGAAATACTTTCTCTTATATGCTGACTTTGCTTTTAGATAGTAAAATTCAGCTTTTCTGAAGATTCCTGGGGAGAGTGTTTGCGCTTTAGATTCTTTGGCAGCGAGGAAGGCCACCTGCGCCAGACTCATTTCAAGCTTTGGGCGTGTGGTCGCTAAACCACATCCCCAAAGTTGAATAAATATTAGGCTTATGAGTACTTTTTTGATCATTATTTAGCAGTAATAATAAAATTACCTCTTCTATTTGATCCCCATGCACTTTCGTCATGTCCAAAAGCAACTGGTCTTTCTTTACCAAAAGAAATTGTCGAAATTCTTGAAGAGTTAACTCCCATTGCTACAAGGTGCTCTTTTACAGCTACAGCTCTTCTTTCTCCAAGAGCAAGGTTGTATTGAACTCCGCCTCTTTCATCACAGTGACCTTCTACTTGGATTTCTACTGAAGGGTTAGCTTTTAGAAAATCTGCGTTTGAGTTAAGTGTGTCACGAGCACTTGTTGAAAGTACTGATGAGTTAAAACCAAAGAATACAGTCTTGATTGGTCCAGCTTTTCCTGAATCAGAGTCAGCATTTAGCTCAATTGCAGAAGCATCTGTTCCCACAGATTCCATAGTTTGATTGTCATTAACTTCTTTCTTCTTAGTAGAGCTACAGCTCGCTAGTGAAAGAGAAAGAGTTAATACAGCAAGTAAAGTCATTGGCTTGAAAGTAAATTTCATTTGTGCTCCTTAAATATGTTAAAAAAGATTCTTAATCTTATAAGTTATTGAGATATTATAACGAAAAAAACTCTTATTAGGTACAGTAAATGTGAAAAAACTCTTTACCTGATTGTTCTTGTCAGTCTTGTTCGTTTGTTATCGTGATTAATAAAATTAAAGTGAGTAAGTAGGGCGGTGAAACCTCTGTGCTAAAGGTGCCTCTAGGATTTGCCTCGTTATTAGTAGAAGTCATCTCTTCATAGAGAGAAAATCTTCTAGGCATAAATAGTGGAAAGTAAAAGGAGGTGGCACTGCGAATCTTGCCGGTCTAAAGACTTAGAAAAAGTAGTCATTTAAAGATGTTTAGGCTTTTTGTTAAAGAAATTCTTTAGTCTAACATTAAAGAGTTTGGTGAGAAAAAAAATAGAGTTATAATAGGAAGAAATTCAGAGGATAAATCTATGATTAATATTTTAGCTGTTGATGATGAAGACGATATTGCAGCTCTTTATAAAGTCTTTTTTAAAAAAGAGCAGAAGAAAGATCTAGTGAGCTTACACTGTGTGCGTTCAGGACAGGAGTGTATTGATTTTTTAAATAGTAAAGAAGGTGAAAATACTCATATTGTATTATGCGATATAAACATGCCAGAAATGGATGGTTTTGAAGTTCTCACACGAATTAAGCAGACGATGGAAAGTGTTAAAGTCTTCATGATTTCAGCTTATGATAACGATGAATACCTGGAAAAAGCAGTTAGTTTAGGAAGCGAAAAGTACTTCACAAAACCAGTAAATTTCCCGCTTTTAAAAGAGACTATTCAAGAAATTTATCCAAATTACCACGCTAGCTAAATTGGTTTAAAACCTCTTCTATCCTAGCTAAACAATCCTCTTGTAAATCTAGGTGAGTCACAAATCTTATGGCCTGCTCACCAAAGTGGACAGCAAGAATTCCATGTGATTTTAGAAATTCTAAAAATTCTTTAGGACTTATAGTTTCTTTTAAATGAAAGATCACAATATTCGTTCTTACTGGAACAACTCTCTCTATAAAATCGAACTTTGAAAGTGTTAATTCAAAATTCTTCGCAAGAGTATGATCGAGTGAAAGTCTTTCTATATGGTGGTCTAGAGCGTAGGTTCCGGCTTGAGCAAGAAATCCTGCCTGCCTCATACCACCTCCGAAAACTTTTCTTATTCTCTTGGCCTTATTTATAAAATCTTTACTACCAAGGAGAAGAGAGCCTACTGGACACCCAAGTCCTTTGGATAGACAAATCGAAATGGAGTCAAAAATATTTCCGAGATCACTCGCAGTGTAATCCTCTTCAATTATCGCATTGAAAACTCTAGCCCCATCTAGGTGAAGTAATAGATTATTCTCTTTAACTACTTGTTTAATATCTTTAAGTTCTTGGTGAGTATAAGTATTTCCACCACCTCTATTTGTCGTATTTTCTAATGAAACTAGACGAGTGATAGGCTTATGAATATCGTCAGGATTAATGGAGGATAGAACTTGCTTAGCAGTCATCTTTCCATTGATTCCATCTACTAATTTTACGCTGGCCCTTGAATTATGAAAAATACCACCACCTTCATATTGATAAATATGGGATTCTTTTTCAACAATGATCTCTTCAAGTGCACCAACATGAGTTGATATTGCAATTTGGTTAGTCATCGTTCCTGACGGACAAAAGAGGGCAGCTTCCATTCCAAATAAGGTCGCAGCTTTTTCTTGCAGACCATTTATACTTGGGTCCTCGTTGAAGACATCATCTCCAACGGAAGCGCTCATCATGGCCGCAAGCATTTCGGGGGTAGGTTTTGTAACGGTATCACTTCTAAGATCTATCATAGAAGAATATTACTTTATAAGTATTTATTTAACAAATACTTGTTAGACAGGCCTAAGAGATAGGCCTGTGGAGTTATTTACTTAATGTCTATCTTAATAGATCTTAAGAAAGGATTTCTTCTTCTAAATGAGTTGAATTTAAAAGTGATATCTAAATCTCTTTGCTCTGTTCTGATATTCCCTTCTGTGTCTTGGCAGTAAATATCGATCCAGTAATCAATTCCAATTTTTGAATTCCAATCGTTTTGGATAGGTCTTCTCCAATGTCCATTAGAGAGATTAAAACCGTAGACGATTTCATTTTCTAAGCACTTAATCTCTTCGTAGATATCATTATTCAAACTCTTAGCTTTTCCTCTGAAAGAGTAGCTAATTTTTGAATTGATATAGTTAAACTCACTAGAAAATAGGCGAACATCAAGGTTGTGCTTATTCATGATAAATCTAAGAACCTTCCAATTTGAAGACCATTGATTTCTAACTTTTGCTCCAAGCTGATCGAGTAGGCTATGGTTTGCAATACCTGCTTGATGTCCCAGCTCATGTACAATTATTCCTAGCATGGCCGGAATATCGTCAACGATAGCCTCTGCTATATCTAGATTAACAAAAATAGTACTATCTTTAGTGAAACCAGTCTTTGCTACTCTTGATGTTTGGTCGTCTTCGGTTAGGAAGAATCCCTCAGCATTCTTTTCTGATAGAAAAACAATAGGTCTATTTTGAGAAACCTTTTCTATATAAAGTGAGTTAATTTCTTTTAAAAGAAGTATTTCTTCAGATGAAAGTCCACACTCATAATTATCTAAGCAGTTTTGGATCGCAGTTTGAAGACTATAGTATGCAGACATAAAGTTTTGTTCAAGAAGTCCGCCGCCATTTCCAACGATGTCTCCTGAGCCGAGTCTTGCCATTATTTGAGCTGCTTCTCTTTCAAATTTAACATTAAGTAATTCTCTCTCAGGTAGAGAAAGTCTCACAAGTTCAGCAGAGAGTGATATATTTGAAATAAGTAATAAAATTAAAATCGCAGTGTTCTTCATTTAATTTCCTAGTGTTTTATAACTTCACGTGTGTGTCTGAAAAATTGCATATTCAACTGATAGAGGTCATCGGCTTCAGTTGTTGAGAATTTTTCATTGAAATCTTTTATAAATTCAAAAATATATTTCTTAGCAGCATCAACATCTTCTGGTTTAACTTTCATTGTTACAGAAGTTACTTGTCTTTCTTTAACAGATTGTTCTTCAATGGCCTCGAGAGCTCTATTAATCATGCCAAAGTGATGTCTCTTAATTGCAGAACTTGGAACGTCATTAGTTGTTAATAAACCTTCTTTTAAAACAATCAGTTTACCATTTTCATCACGACCAATAGTCTTCATCTCCATCATGATATTTAGAGCGTTTTTAATTTGCGATGGAGTAACTTTCTTTCTTAGCTTCTTAAAAATCCAGTCTTCATCTTCAATGAAGCTTGGAGTTGAAATAAGTTGCTTGATAGCTAGAAAGTACCACTCACTAATTGCTGAGAATTCTTTTAGTCCAAGGGAAATCGCTGTTGAACCTGAGTTGAGTTCAGCAATCTTTTCTAAGATTTCTTTTGTATCTTTCTTCTTCTTATTAGCTTTTTCTAATTGAACGAGAAGCATTAGGTATTGCTTCTCTTTAATGCTCATTTCTAAATCTTCCGTAAGAGCATTAATCATTTCGAAACTAGGAGAGCGTTGCCCCTTAATAACCATTGTTAATGAACTTGGAGATTTATAACCAAGGCGAAGTGCCCATGATTGAAGATTGTTTGAAGTATGCGAGTAGAGACCGTCAGGCATTCCTACCTTAACGAGGTAATCTCGATAATTATCGAAATCAAATAGTGAAATTCTAGGTTGTTCTACCGTTTCTTTCATAATTCTCTTTTGTTTAAATAAGAAAAGGCCCTTCTAGGAAGGACCTTCATCACACACTATATCTTATTGGCAATCTTCGATTGAAAGTGTCTTTGTGAAAAGCTTTCTACCGATTCTGTCATCTCTATCAGATCCACCTGATCTAGTAACTCTATGTACATCAACTTCGTGAGAAAGTGGAAGAGTGTAGCTGTAAGTTTCGTATGCTTCACATACTCTGTTACCGTCTCTTCTAGAACCTTCGTATCCCCATTTTGTACATCTTTCTCTTGTACCTTCGATAGCTGCTACACCGTAGTAATCAACAGTTCTAGTACAAACTCTATCTCTATCTCCACCACCACGTGTCCAAGCAACACACTTGCTGATAGTTTTCTTAGTTTTAAGAACGTCACCATCTTTACATACGAAGAACGCAGAAGTCATAGGACCGTTATCAAGCTTAACACTTGGAGCTTTGAAAGTTACTTTTGTGAAATGATCTTTAATTGTTTCCCATGAGTCAGAAGCTGTTGGCGTGTGAGCTGAAGCAGATGCTGTCATGATGATTGTAGCTGCAAGGATAAAAAGTTTTTTCATTTTGTTCTCCTAATGAGTTAGTTGTTTAGTTCTTATGAACTGTGTTTCAAATCTGAAATCAAACTAACTTTTGGATTCTTCTTCGTAAATTAAAATTCACAAGATGTTTAACAAATGTTTCACAAGTTGTGAAATGGTTATGTAGTAATTATATAAGTTCGAATAAACAGGTAGTTACTTATTCAATATTGAAAAATTAGATAAGTTTCAGATATTTATTGCCATTGACGGCTGGGTGCGGCGTGGATAAGTTTCTTAAAAATAAATAGGAGATCACCGTGAAGATAAAGTTCTTAATACTTCTTTGTGCCATTTTAGCTTGCTTTAATTCGTCAGCTTCAATTGGAAAGGACGACTTAATTGGCGCAGTAAAGGGACGCTATATTCTCCAGACTAATGAAGTGGGAGAGATTCACTTCCTAATTCGCTCAACTGGAAAGCTTCAAGTTATAAAGTCTGATTGGTATAATCTAAATGAGTCTAGTGATGATTACCCTGCAAAGATGACAATAGAGCAAGGTGATAATGGGCTTCTTAGAGGAATGCCTGTGGCCCATCTCATTTTTTCAGAAGGTGCAGACGAGCAGGCCATAGACTGTCATCTCTTACTTACTGCTGAGCAGGGGTGGGACGGAGAAGGGTTAACGATAAGATTACTCTCTTCGTTTGCACTTGAAAATGATGGACCAAATGAAATTGCTTCGGTTCTCTCAACGAAGTTGACGCTTTTGAAGTATAGCGTTTCAGCAAAGAAATTCATTCCTGTTAAATAATTAAAAACCTTCTGCAAAGAAGGTTTTTTTTTGCTCGTAAAAGTTATAAAATACATCAGTAGTAATTCTTCGCCGGAGGTCTTTTATGAAAAATAAAATGGGCTATATATTATCCTTCATTCTTGGAGCAATCTTTGCTTACTCTATAACCTATAGTGTTCTTACTAACTCTATTAAAGAAGAGCGTACGGAGATGGTTAAATTAAGAAAGGAAATTGAGAAGTTAAATCACGGATTTAATATTCCAAATCCATTTGCTGGGTTTGATAAGAAGTTTGACTCTATAAAGAAGCAATTTGATCAAGAGGTAGAGAAAGAGGAAGAAGATAGTTCTTTCTTTGGTGGATTGGCCAAAGGGTTTGGAGCTCTAACTGCAAGTATGGCAGGAGGAGAAATTACGGAAAGAGAAGATGATAAATTCTACTACTTTGATATTGAAGTAGGAAGTTCTGAAAAAAATGAAATTAATGTAAAAGTAGAAGATGGTCACCTTATTGTTGATGGAACTATTGTGAGCGAAGATAATTCTGGAAGTGTAACAAGTTCTTTTAGATCATCATTTAATCAAATGAGACTTTTGCCAACAAATGTAGATCAAGGAAATTTTAAAATGGATCAAGATAAAGAAAAGGGTATTCTTACTATTAAATTTACCAAAATCTGAAAGGAAGGGGAGAGAGACCTTCCTTCCAGATCGGTAATAAATTACTTAGCTATAAAAGCATCAGTATTTCTTATATAATTCATCAATCTTTACTTAACTCTCTGGGCTCTGAAGCCTGAGTGTTCACAGGTACTGGCGAGAGTGAAACCTGAGCTTCCTGAATCATTTTCTTCAAGGCGTCCAAGTTATTCTCTAAATAATTTAATATTGCTTTCATCATTTTCTTTTTCCTTTGCTGTCATCGAAGCGAATTGAGTTGTTGTTAAGGCGGTACAAAACTCAGTTCAAGCACGAAGCTTAGTTTTCCCTTGGAGCGTGTGGAAGGAATTCTCCTCCGATCATCTCATCAAGGGATTCATTGATGACAGCGCTTTTAAATAAAATATCTTCATCAACTTTTAAGCAGGGGGCTCCTTATCAAAAGCTAAATCTAGTATATGAAAGAAGTTTAGAGGGAGTGTTATGTCTAAGTGATTCATTTGTTAAGATTGTGCAAACTTCTAAAGGGGTGCTATAAGTAATTTATGAAAGCACAGTTGACGCAAGGGGATATCCCGAAGCAATTGGTCTCGCTCGCAGGGCCAATGATCTTTGGTGTATTTTCAATCATTATATTTAATCTCGTAGATACTTACTTTATTGGGAAACTTGGGCATAGAGAACTTGCAGCAGCAGCGTTCACATTTCCTATTCCATTAATTGTTGGAGCTGTTGCCTTTGGTGTTGGAATTGCTGCGACTTCATTTGTTTCTATGGCCTTGGGTTCTGGGCGATCAGATGAAGTGTCGAGATATGCTACAGATAGTATCTCTATGGTTGTTATTCTTGGAATCATTTTAATGATTCTAGGTAAGCTCACCATTAAACCTTTGTTTCTCTTTATGGGAGCACCTGAAGATTTAATTCCACTTATCGCTGAGTATATGGATGTGTGGTATCTTTCTATTCCTTTGATTGTTGTTCCTATGACTGGAAATAGCGTTATCCGTGCAATGGGAAATACAAAATTTCCTGCAATGATTATGTGTGTTGCAGGAGTGGCTAACTTTATCTTTGATCCACTTCTTATTTTTGGAATAGGTCCCTTTCCTGAGATGGGATTAAAAGGCGCTGCTGTTGCTACCGCAATTTCTCGCTTCTTCACTTTGATCGCAGCGACATATGTACTAAGAAAGAAGTATAATGTTCTCACCAGTCCTTTTATTCCAATGAGACGCTTACTTGATAATTGGAGAAAGATTACACAGGTAGCCTTTCCCGCTTTTTTAAATAATTTAGTTAATCCAATTGCGATGTTTGTTCTTACAAAATTAGTGGCCTCACACGGAGAAATTGTTGTTGCGGGCTTTGGAGTGGGAACAAGAATAGAATCTCTCTTTGCCATTGTCTTAATTGGAATTGCTGCTTCTCTTTCTCCTTTTGTTGGACAAAACTATGGAGCAAAGAAGTATAGTAGAATAAGAACAGCTCTTTCTATGGCCAATAAATATTCTTCTATTTGGATTTTTATTTGCGGAGTTCTCCTTATGTTCTTTGCTGAAAACCTTGTTTCTATTTTTAATGAAAATCCAAAAGTTATTGAAGTCGCAAGTACTTACTTAAAGATAATGATCTTCTCTATAATCGGCCTTGCTCTTATGCAAAACTCTGTGGCCACTCATAACTCTATTGGAAAGTCGAAGGTCTCTCTTTTGATAAATATTCTCAGAATCCTCGTTATTCATATTCCTTTGGCGATAGTTCTTAGTAATATGTACTCCTACGAAGGAATTTATTGGGCCGGCTTTGTGGCCAATATCCTTGGTGGATTGATTGGTTCTGCCTTTCTTGTGAAGCTCTTTAGAAAGTTTCCACAAGAGGATGGAGTCTAACCCCTTTAAATCACATATTTCCCAATGAAGGATTTGTGCAAAAAATACAGCCTTTAGTGAAGTTTTTTCTGAAACTGTTATAGTGCCTCAAACCCATTTGGAGCCCTTGTGCGCATAATTCTATTTCTCACATTCTCAACTCTCTTGGCCTCTTGTAGTGGCAAGAAAGAGCAGTTGGATGCTGTAAAAGAAAAGAAGATTTCTTCTAAGATTTATGGTGGGCAAAGAGTTGTTGAAAATAAATGGAAGAGTGTCGTCTCAATTTCAAAATTAAATTTCAAAGGTGAAATCGGAAATAGTTTCTGCACAGGAACTCTAATTGATGAGAAAACTGTTCTAAGTGCAGCTCACTGCTTTTCAAGAGTGAAAGAGTACTATATGAGAAGTGCTGCCATAACGAGAGAAGACATTGATTCAAAGAAGAGAACCTACACTAAAATAAAGAATATTCGACTTCACCCTAACTATACAGGAAAGGATTCGGCCTTTGATTTTGCTCTCATTGATTTAGAGAAGAGCGCCGGGGTTGATGCAGCAGACATCACAGCTCTTAGCTCTGCTAAGGATATTCTCGAAGGGGAAGAAGTCGAACTCGTTGGTTTTGGGAAAATTGAAGATGGAAGTAACGGAATTAAATTCGAAGTAAGAACGAAAGTTCGAGAAGACTTAGATGTTGAATTCACTGCCGGTGGTAATGGAAAAGACACTTGCTCCGGAGACTCTGGAGGACCTGTCTTTACAAAGAATAAACGTGGTGAGTACGAGTTCTTTGGAGTTACATCTAGAACTCCTGATGATGCTAATGCCTTCTGTGGTGATAAAACTATTTACGGAAAAGTTTCAGTTGCAATGAATTGGGTTAAGGCGGAGAAACTTATCGATCTTGCTCTAGAGGAAAACTCACTTGAATCAATTGCTCTTTTAAAGAAAGCAAAAATAGTTTTTCCAAAGTACTTCAAGCTCTACACACTCTTAGGAGAGTTTTACTTAAAGTTTGAAATGTTTGATAAGGCCATTGCAAATCTATCAGTGGCAAATAACTTTAAAATTGATGATTTTAAAACAATTGATCTTCTAAGAGAGACTTATTCAAGGATGGGAAATGTTGATGCAGAAGTTCTCACTTTAAAGAGATTGCTAACTCTAGATCCAAATAATGAAAAATATTTTGAGAGACTAGACTTTTTTGGTGAGACAGATCTGGCTGAAGTATACAGAGGAATAGGGCGATTTAAAAAAGGTGATATAGAGCTTGCAAAACTCGACCTAGAACTCCATATGGGGGATCCTATGGCCGCATTTATAATGGCCTTTAGCGAATTTAAAATGAGTAACTTTGAAGAGTCAAAGAAGATTCTATCGGATCTTTCTGATGAGGATATTATCGCTATAAACTTTAGAGATAAGAGGGGAGATACATTCCTACTCGCCGCTGTTTATGAGGGGAGAGAAGAGCTTGTGTCAGAGCTACTGCGTTTTAAACCAGATCTCTCTGTTAGAGATGTTTATGGAAATAATCTCGCAGAAGTTGCTTGGTGGGCAAAGAATTTTCATATGATTAAACTGCTTAGAGGCCTTGGCGTTGCATGGAATCCAAACGATTACTTTCTCCAGTTCACTTATTTCATTAAAGGTGAAAAATTAGACGACGTTAGATTTATGCTAGAAATGGGAATAGATTTAAGTTTAGTCGGGCCAAAGGGAGAAACTGCTATTAATCTTGCTAGAGAAACTAAGAATCAAGAATTAATCGAGCTAGTAGAATCTTATGGAAAAGAAGAAAAGAGTCATTAATAGAAGTACAATATTAGAAACAAGTCTTATCACTCCCAATCTTAGACGAATCCTAGTCGACATTTCAAAATTTGAACACATCGACTTAAAAGACCGTGGTGGCTATATTAAACTTAGCGTTTTAAATGAAGAAGGCGAGGAAGTTCTAAGAAGTATTTCTGTTTCAACTGTAGATACTGAGAAGAAAACCATGTCCTTGGACTTTGTTCATCATGGAGGGCTTGGCCCTGGGGCGAAGTTTGCAAGAGAGGCAAAAGTTGGAGGAGAGATTTCTTTCTACGGTCCAGGACCAAGAAGGGACGTCGAGCAGTCTTTAGAGGAATTCATTTTCATAGGGGATATGACGGCATTTCCGGCGATTAAGGTTCAACTTGAGCTTATGATTGAAAATGATATTAAAAGTCCTGTAGAGGTTATTCTAGAGGCCAAGAGTAGTGAAGACTTTGAGTACTTTGAACATCTCACTCATAGAGAGAATTTTAATTTTAAATTTATCGAAGGAAACTTCACAGCACTTGAACTTTTAAATGGTTTTAAAGAAATGGCTTTAAGCTCTGAAAAGTCTAAGTCTCTCTGGTGTGCAGGAGAGAGGCTGGCCATCAATGAGGTGAGAACTTACTTAAAAGATCACCCTCAAATATCTTTTATAGATAAATACACTAGTAGTTATTGGCAATGCGGACTGACTCAGAATGAGCACTCACAATTAAAGAAAACAGATATTAGTTAATTGCTTTAACTGTTTGAATTTTAAGCCTTTTTCTCCTGTCTAAAGATGTGACAGCTAGAGTAATTAATTCAGTCTACCCCTTGGAAATGAGTTTCTATTCTATTGTTAGGAATGAGAAAATTTCTAGCTTTGACATCTTTATTATCAATTACTCTTGGAGCGCCTAGCTTTGGAGCCGAGATTGATTCTTATCGAAATGCTTCACATATTCAAAGTAGTTCAAAATTCTTAGATAAGAAAGTAAACGGGTGGTTGATCAGTGCTGTGTCAGAGTTGAATGAGCAAGAAGTCGCTTGTCCAGTTGATACTGAATCTGCAGAAGAAGTCTATGACATCGTTAAATCTCAAATGGCGAGTCCTTTTATTGGACATTCAATCGCAGTGGATCTCGATGAATCTCTGCCTGCTGAAATGATTAGAAGAACAGGCTTTGATTACTCTGTTTACGCGGGAATAAATTGGCTTGAAGGAGTCTCTCTCAATTTAAAAGGACTGCTAGGTTTAATGAACCTTAGTGGAAAAAGAGTGGGAGTCGATAAGATCGGTCATTTCTTTGTGGAAGGATTTGGATTCTTTAGACGCGCTTATATTAAGAAAGGCGGAAGTGTTGCCTCTGCTATTAGATGGGGAAAGTTTACGGAGAGGTCTTACTTTGGTCTTACGACGACTGGGGTTTTCTCAAATGCTGACCTAGTGGCAAATTTCAATGGAATGCGCTTTTGGAATATGCTCTTTCTCTTTTCTAAAGACCCTGCTTTTTTAAGAGAAGATAAGAAAGGCTATAGCAGAGAGCCGTTTCTTAAGTGTGAAGACTCTAAGTGGAAATTAAATAAGTCATTTGGAATTAGAATGTTCTTAGATGATAGTTGGGATGAGAGTCTAAACTGTAATTACTATGATTCTGAAAAAATCAAAGAAGAAGTTGTTCATGCGGAGGCTTCAAATATTGGATATAGAGAGCTAAAGGAAAGCGATGGACTTGTGTGCCCAAGGATTTCTAGAAGTTGTTTTCAAGAAAAGTATAAGTATGGAGAGTTCGCTGAGGATCTCTTACACGCATCTTGTTTTGATAAGAGTAAAGAATATAGAGTAAATCCAAACCATTATGATTTTGGACAATTTCCATTTCTTTATAAATATGAAGTCTCAGAGAATCTAGATTCTATTTTTTAGAGAAGGACTCTAATTACAGGCCTTCTAAGATAATTTCAATGAGTGAAGATTTCTTTTCTTGGTAAGATTTAGCATCAGCAGAGAATTCAAGCTTACTCGCCTCAAACCTCTTGGCCGCATCTTCATTCTTCTTAAGGTAGTCTCTAAAGTCCAGACAATCATCAATTCTTGGATCACCTTTCTCGTAGATATAGACTCGACTAAGAATAACATCATCATCTTTAGTTCTTCTCTCAAAGATGAGTCGCTCTAAGCCTGCTTCTTCTTTTAGAGGGCTTAGACCAAGCTTTAGGAATTCATCTTCAAAGTAGCTAATACCATCTAGTGTGTGAGCGATACAGAGAACGTCAAGAGTCGGCACTGCAGAGATCTTCGCAATAGAGGTCGAACCAATATGATGAATATCAATGCAATTACTTCTTAGAACTTTTTCTAGAACCTTACATTCTTTTAGGAAGAAATCCTTATACATTGGAGTATAAGGAAGGAATTGAATTTTACTTTGTGTCACTTAGAGTCCGTCTTTACATGTTTTCATTGTCGCATCAGCATTTTCATCGAAGCATACATGGATATGATTATCATGACCACCCATATGAGTTGCTTTCGTATTTCTTTTTATGACGGGATCATTGAAGTAAATAGGTGAGCCACCTGCTTTTTCTAATAGCTTAATAAATCTCTCTGACTTATCTCTAGAATATCTCTTCCAACCGTGCTTGAGACCATTGGTCGTATCATCGTCATTTGCTCTAAATGGTCTAAGGTCAATACATTCTCCCGAGCCGTGTGTGCTATGACTTCTCCAAGATTTTGGATGATAGAGGTCTCCGAACATGGCCTTACAGCCTGGTTTAGAACATTCTTTTTGCCACTTCTTTAGAACTTGTGTGAAAGCACAGAGAGCGTTAGGTTTTAAGTAAGCATCTGAGTTGGCCTTATCATCACCTCTATAGTGAATACTTCCAAAAGGTCCCGCGCCATTACTGTCGATTGGAACTTTTACAAGTTCTTTCCTTCTCTCTATTGGAGTACTACCACGCCATTCTTGATGAGAGGGAATCATTTCAAGGTCCGCTATTTTAAAGTTTGGGTTATCTTCATTGAAGTTTGTAAGAATACTTCTAAAAGCATTTAATTGATCATCTTTTATAGGAAGGGCACCTTCAAAGAAGTTACACTCTCTAAAGTTTACATAATTTGATGTGAGTTCATTACTATCGTCATCAATTACAGTCATCTCGTACTTAGAGAAACAGCTTTCGCCCCCTCCGCCTGGAAGCTCTTCGTCGGGGATACAGCAGTTATTCACTTTAAACTTATCGCCTTCCATCTTTAATTTAATATAGTAATTTCTCTTTGAATCAATACCTGGAGTATCGTAGAGAGGGGAGTCTTTTTCAACAGCGAATGTATACTTATCAGTAGAGCGCAAGCTGACAATACTCATCCAGCCTTTATCATTTTTTTTAACACGAGTTTGTCTTCCTGTTCCAAGGGCAACACTTTTAATATTATCGTATGAGCGTCCTTTGGTATTATTCTTAAGGGCATTTTCTGATTTATCAGATGGAACGCTTAGAACTTTTACAGGTACTCTTCCGTTTTCTGAGCCTTCAAATTGTTCGTAGACTTCTGGGTCGATGAAGACGATTGATCCTCTTGGAATATACTTATCTTTTATATTGGCATTTTCAAGGTTTCGAAAATTTTCATACATTTTATCACCTTGTCTATACTCATCACTGACGTAGAAAGGTGGATAGTCGACAAGGTCCTCTTGGCATTCGTAGTGTATCGCCATGGACGAGTTTATGAGAATGAAAAATGTAATTAAGAGTTTAGTCGCCACCGGTAATTTCCATGTTGTAGGTACAAATTTTCTTTTTATTCTTATATAAACTGATTTGAATTTTTCCACCGTTGTATGAGTGGGCCTCATCAAACCATTTCATTAATTTTATGTCTGCGATGTGATCGCTGCCGATCTTCGCTTCTAAGGTCTTGGAGTAGTTCGCGCCCTTATGATCTTTTCCAGTATAGGTGAACTTCATAAGATCACCGTCCTTAAATTTTAGGCGACCAAATTCTCCGTCATGAATGGAAAGAGATTTTGGTAACTTGGACCACTTGGTTACGGGAATAGCTTCTTTCCCTACGAAGTTCATACCACTTAGCTCCCCTAAAATTTCAGAGGGATTGCAGGGTTCAGCGGCGTGAACATCCAACAAAAGTAGGCAAAATATCGAAAATAGTAACGCTCTCACGAAGAGCTCATCGGTATATTGTCGGCCATTCTTTAGAGAGTAACCGACTGAAAATGAGTAATTCAGTTTTTTAGTTGAAAATATTGTGAAGGTGGCCCGAAATCGTGTCTTTGTAGTTCCAAGTGAGATAGAGGGCGACGATGGCCGGAGCGGCCTGAACAAAGAAGATCTTCTTAGAAACTGTGAGCGCTCCATAGGAACCAGCAATAATCACACAAAGAAGAAAGAAGACTTGAAACTCAAAGCCTAGGTTGCCACCTTTATAGAGACCGTAGAAGAGACCCGCACTTAGAAAGCCATTATAAAGACCTTGATTGGCCGCCAAAATTTTAGTGGTCTTGGCCTTTTCTAAATTATTACCAAAGACTTTTAGTCCAAGTGGTTTATCCCACTGAAACATTTCGAGGTAGAGAAAGTAGAGGTGAAGTAGAGCCACTGCTCCTGTGAAAATCTTAGCTGTTAAAATCATAAATCCATCCTTATTTATTAAATTATAACCTATTTAAAGAATCATGACATCGCAGTGTATTTCTAGTTTTTAGTGTTCTGATTGCAGAGCAAATAATTCTAAGTCCTTGAAATTTAGAATGAAAGTTTTGGCATCTCTATTGCTTTAGGTAAGTGATCAATTAGAAAAAGGAAATAATATGAAATTAAGAATCTTACTTTTTACTCTCTTATTAACAAGTGGCGTATCGGCTGATTTTAGTACAACTTCTCTCGACGACTTTATTGAATTTAGCTCTTCTAGAACTAATTTGAAAAAAGAAATAGGAGAGCTAAAATCATTTACGTTAGATGCTAAGATTGAAAAAGAATTAATTTCTAAAAGTATAAAACAGATAGCTTTAGTGATTAATCATACTTCTAAAGGAGAGATTTCCTTTAGAGATGCTTACCGAGAAATAAAGTCTAGCGTTAAAAAATTTGGAGTACATGACGGACTACTAACTCCTTCTTTAAATTTGATCGATTCGTATATTGTGAATGGGCGAAGAGATCTTGTGGGAAATATGGGGCCGATTATTTCAACTTTAAATCCAAGAATAAGTAACCTTTTAGAGACTCATTTAAGTATTTCAAAGGAATTTGATGAAGAAGATGAGTTACAAGAAAAATTGAGCTTAGTTGATACTGTGGACTTTAGTGATTTGAATCCAATAGGTGAGTTTTCTCATAGTTTTGGACTTACTAATTCTGTAAATTCAGATTTACTTGAGGATGAAATTAATATTTTTGGAACACAGGAAGTTACTTCTCTAAACGTAAATATTAGGGGGCCAAGAGAATTCGAAGGAGATGATGACTCCGACATTGATATATTTGCTGACCCTTCTGGGCGAGGTCCAATTATGGGAGAGAGAGTTGCCAGTGGAAACTCTTGCATGAGAGGTTGTATTGGAGGATTTGTTGGAGGTGGATTTGCTGGAATACCTGGAGGGCTTCCTGGAATTGTTTTTGGTGGAATTGGTGGGGGAATCGCTGGTTGCGCTTCTTCATGTGGAAATGATTCTCCGGGGGATACTCCTCCTAGGTCAACTCCAGAGGTAAATGACCCGCCTGAAAACGATCCTCCTACAACAGTAGAGCCTCCAAGTGATGATGTTCCTGAGGATGAAAATCCTGGCGACGAAACTCCAAAGGATGATGAGCCAGATAGTGATGACCCTAATGATGATGACGATAATAATGATTCAATTTTTACAAATAGTTTTGATTATAGAGAACATGCTTCTATGATAAATGTTAGAATTAGAAATAATATTAGATTTATAGGAAGGGGATTATAAAGTGAATAAACATATATTAATAACATCATTACTTTTGAGTTTATATGGAGCGGCCATTGGATACTTTCTAGGGAATCCTGTAAATCAGGCCATTGCAAGCTTTGTGGGATTCTTTGTGGCAGGACTAGTTTTTTCAAAAATGACGAAGAGAGTTTTTGAATTCCCTCTCGAGGTTATCGTGATGATAGTCCTATTTCCCGCCGGACTGTTTCTTGGTTACTCAAGCCTAATGATCTTCAATATTCTCCTGATTATTACTATTCAGGTCGTAGTGAAGCATTTTGCAAGAAAGTAAGCACTGTAGATCTTAAAATAGACTTGAATCTCTATTTATGATAAATTGTAGCTTCGCATAATTTCTGTGGGGGTGCCCTGGTTTCGACGGGTTTCTGGAAGTTTTGTGGGCGTGCCCAGGCTGGTGTCCAAAATGGTCCTGGTAAAAAGGAGACCAAACCATAATTGCTGAATCTAACGATTACGCTATGCCAATGGCTGCTTAATAAGCAAAACCATAAAGCATGAGGGTCTTGCACCGATAACAAAAAGCAAGAAACCTTGTTAAGTCGGCAAATAAAAACGGGCTTGATGGAACTGCCATGCAAACCATCTAAAAAAACAATTGGGGTTTGCTGAGGTCGCGTATTTCAGACAGTCTTGTCTACTGACGATAACTGTAGACTACGCACGTAGTCCGCTCTATAGAAAGAAATTCGGACGCGGGTTCGATTCCCGCCACCTCCACCACATGTGACGCCCCTTCGATTCAGCTAGCCAATTGAAGGGTTTTTGGTAATAAAATTCAATACTTCCATCCTTTAGAACTCGGTTCGATGAGACAATTTCAACTAACTTTCGTTTTACCTCAGGAGAGGCATTTTTATAAATGTTTTCAGTATGTTGCGCTAGTTCGATGAGATTGATGCCCTCTTCAATATATTCGTCCTTTTGAGAGTTTATTGATTCAATTTCTGATAGAATTTCATCCTTTTCACCCATCCATAACTCATGCTTCTTTCGCCACATATCCTCTGGGATACTACCATTGAGCTTATCTTCATAAGACTTATCGATATAACTCTCAAGCATCTTTTGACGTCTTTGAAGGACACTCAGTTTGACTGAGTGATCTTCTGAGTTATCTTTATGCTGAGAAAGAAGGATTTCTTGCATCCAGAGTACTTGATCCATTTCAAATGCTAGAGGCTTGAATATCTCCTCAAAAAGCTCTTCTATTTGAGTTTGTGAGTAGTTCACATTACGCCCAGCAACCTCTTTCATATATGCTTTGTTTTTTTGACTACATTTACGAGTAGTATTTGAGCAGTGATAGTAATAGTACTCTTTACGAGTTCCATCTTTGAGTAGCTTTCTCTTGGGTTCTGCTGTGACTTTGCACCCACACACTTCATCTGTTTCTCTACCGGTATTATCTAGAATAAATCCTCCACATGAAATCATTCCTAAGTAATGTAAGCTCTTGGTAGAAGTCTTCAGTCTTTCATGTCCATTAATCTTGTCTTGTACTGACTTCCAAAGATTAAATGAAACAATGGGAGGTTGATGTTCAGGATGAGATTTCAACACTTTCCCCATGTATTCAAATTCACCATAGTAAAATCTCTTTCTTAGAAGACGATAGAGAGACTTATGGCCAGAAGGGGATTCTGTCATTGGAAACATAGTCTTCAGCTCCTTCCAGAGAGAAGGACCTGAATAGTTACCAGTAGAGAAAAGCTGAAATGCTGTTGAAATGAACTCAGCCTCTTCTTCCTGTATTTTAAAAATACTAAGTCCGCCGGCTAATCTCTGATTTCTATATCCATAAGGAGCCTTTCCTGGAAATAATCCCATGGAGAGTCGCCCCCTCGTGCCGTCAAAAACATTCTTTTTGTGGTCTTCAATAAATTTAGCGTTGAGGTTATTAAAGATGTCCCATCTAAGCCAATCATCAAATGGGGAGTTTGCGTGCAAAGTTAGGTTATCTCTTACACAGTGAAGAGTTACATCATGTAGTTTAATTAGCATCTCTATTTCTCTCGCAGATTCTCTATTTCTGTTGGATCTAGATTGATGAGAAAAGATGATATGTTTTATGGGGTGCTTAGACTCTTGAGAGTCTCTCACAGCATTGGTCATTTCGTGAAAGTTCTTTCTTGCATGATGTTTGGAAGCTGTTTCAGCGACATCCCATTCCTTTACTATTGATAGCTTGTGAGATGAAGCATAATTTCTAATCCTTGCCATTTGAGCATCATCAGATTGACCTTGGTCTTTCTGTTCCTTTGTACTAACTCTACCCATTGCTACAGCTTTTTTAGACTTAGTAGAGACGAGATCTTTTTTTTCATTAAAGAGATCACACTCACTCAGATTGTTTATTAATTCTTTTGTATACATAGTTTTTACCTTCTTTAATGGATAGCTCATTACGAAGAACTTCGAAGAATAGGATCGTGTTGATTGAGGCTTCTTGTATATCATCTGAGGATATGTCATCTCCCAAGCAGGTATACTGTGAATGTGGATCCGGTTCTTGTTCTTTCATAAGAAGCTAGCACAGGTGCACGGGCAATTGTGGACAGAAAATATCTGTTCTAATTAACTGTGCACCTGTGCACTTAAATAAATTCATCTTGTTTTTTCAGTCTAATGTTAATCCATTTTCTGGAACGCTTTCCTCCTCCTAAGGAGGCGAACCCTCCTTGTTTTGCCAAAGGGAAGACATTTCGAATAGCCTTTCCCAGCGCGCTTGTGTCCTTCACTATGTACCCGTGGTCGACACAAAATGTTGAATATTTGTCATGTATATGCTTCGCTAGGGAGGAGCTACCTTCATCTTGGACTATGAACTCTTCAAGGAATGCGATAACAGGATTTTGCAACGTTCTAATTTCTCTGAGTACATCTTCGCAACCCTTCGCTTTAAGTAGTCCATTGGTTTCTAGATCGTAAAGCCCTTCAAGTGCCCAGTTAAAAATACCTGGAAGCTCACCAGATTTATTCCAAAACTCATCTGTCATTAACTCTGGACGGACTTCTTCCTCTGGAACTTGGTGCTTGAATGGAAAGAGTCTAATTCGTCTGTAAAATCCATCTGAAGTATCTCTAATTCCAGGGAAGGTGTTCAGTGCAGCGAAGATTCTCGCGGTAGGGTAAACAATAACTGGGTCTTGGAACTTAATATCGGCTTGAAAAGGCTCTCCAGAGATGTACGACTTGATCGATGTTTCGGGAAGTTTACTTGAGTCACTAACTTCACCAATAATATTTGCAAGTTTTCCAATGGTTCTGTAAAGGCTGAATCTTCTTCCAAAGTCTTCTAGAGGGAGTGTGGAAATATTATCTTCACCAAGAAGCAGTCTTATAATAAAGAGAATTAATGACTTTCCGTTCCTACCTTTTCCTAAAAAGAAAACCATTGATTCATGCTTGTTACTATACCTTAAGGCATTGCCGATTAGTTGCTGAAGTGACCTCTGAACATCTTTATCTGGTAGAGATTCATCTAGGATTTTTTGCCATGTTGGAGCAATTGCATCTTTTATGTATGGATATTCAAAACAGGTCGTACAGAAGTAGCTAGGTGTATGTTTGTGGATTTTGACTTCTTTAGTTTTAAGGAAATGATTGATATTAAGCAAGCCATTTTCTAGAGAGATAAATGATTCTTTTCTGTCGTTCTCAAGAAAAAACGGAGGTTTTCTTTCGTCATTCAGAGTTGTCTTGGCTTTTATTGCTGTTGTAATATTCTCAACCTTGGAATTTAGAAGGTAGTGTACGCAACCAATACTATTAAGGAAGACAAGAACACTGAGCTTAAATTTACTTAAATTCTCAAACTTTCTGTATTTGTTACTGTGCCTGTAATACATCGACCCATTGTAGAAAATTAAGTGTCCAGCATGTATTTCAATGTACTCGTCTGCCAGTTTGTGTGCAGGATATTCTTCGTCTTTGACAATTTTTACTTTTACTAGTTCTCTTGTTGTCATTATGGGTAACTCCTGTGAAGAGAGTGGGACTATGCCCACTCTAGGTTAATGTAGAAGAATCAACCTTGAAGGTTTTCCGTTGTAAAAACGAACGTGAAACATTGCTTTAGTATTAAGAACATTTTGGGCAGGACCATTTAATAACTTGAGGTTCTCCTCCGTAGGTTCCTTATCAAAGCCAGCTGTAATTAGTAACTCCTTGCCGTAGTTTGAATAATCAGTAATTTCAGCTTCAAATGTTTGTGTAGATAGGTCTTCACATTTAACCGAAATGTTTACGACACTTTTTATTGCTCCTTTGTAACTATAGGCATAATAGCTACAAGATGAGATTTGACCCTTCATGAAAAACTCCTTGCTGAGGGTTGTTAATAAAAAGGTTCTAGTCGGAAAGGATCCCGTATACAACGAGCAATATTTGATGATCGATTACGGAGCAGTCGCAGTAGCGACTACTTAGGACTGAAGTTTTCTTTTAAGTAGTTGTTAACCTGTACAATGTTAATTTTTGGGAGACTTACAATTTTTTTAAATAACTGGAGTGTTTTTTTGTCGACTACCTTGTTGATGTCTACTTTATTTTGAAGACTGCCTTTTTCATTTATTATAAGTGGTATGTCTGGCAAGAAAACATAAATGATCAATTCATAGGATGAGATTAACTCCTTAAAATTTCTTTTTAGGAGTATATAATCTTCGGATTTAAGAACATCAGTAATGTCTTTGTATTTTGAAATATTATAAATGAGATTAAACAGATGAGTGTCGTAACGCTTTATGGAGCATTTATTCCTAGCAATTGTCCGCTTGTAGAGCGAATTAATTCTGTACTCATAATCATGTTTCTTGATTTTAGAGTGTGAATTTAATGATTGATTAATCATTGCAACAATATTCTTTTTTGATAAAGCGTAACATTTTTGACCGTCCCTTTTTAAGGATTCTATTCTTTTTGAACTTTCTGAGGCTGTCAGTGTTTTGCAGTATGATCTCGTTATTAAATCCTCGATATCAAAATAACGAATTCTCTGAGATTCAAAAGAAAGGATGTTGTCTAAATAGTCTTTCCCGAAGGCATTTTGATTTTTTAAGCGCTCTAGATGTAGCTTAATATAATCACCGGAAAGATTTTGAATTTTGGGAGTTATACTTAAATCTAATGATTCGATTATACATTGAAACAGTCTGAAGCTGTATCTGGGAATTGATGAATCGTTCAATATAGAAGAAAGAACATTCTCGATATCAGTTAAGTTCATTTTCTTGAGGTAAGCCTTGATCGTAGTATATTTGTCATCACTAGAGAGCGTCGAAATGAAAGATAAAAAATGTGGGTTAATGTACCTCGCTTTACTTTTTGGATCTGCAACGAGTAGTTTTAAATCATCAACTTCATCATTACTGGCAAGGCTTCTGTAAGGATTAAGCTTCTTTCCAAAGCTAGAAGCACTATGTTTCGCGTTTGTTGTGTACCATTTTTCAAATAAAATATCGGGCTCATACTCTATTCCATGTTCTGCCTGTTCACTGGAGTGATTTGAATTTTTATAAAAGTAATCCTTGAACTCGTTTATCAGTTCTGAATTTGTTTTCTTTGATAGTTCATAGTCAACTTCAGTGTAGATTCTTTTGCATATGTCTTCTTGATCCATAATATACTTTAATTAGAAACTGAGTTTATATCTAGCATTATTCTTACGTAGGACTAAATTTCTGCTTTTAAAAACAAAAATATAGCAGAACCACTCGTTCTAAAGAATTTTTCTTTGAGAAGAACAGCCCCTAGGGTCTTTATATAGACACCTCCTAGATAGAGAGATCAGGCAATAATGTCTGATTGTAGCTTGTTTCGAGCCCGTGGGGGTCGAATTCTAGGAGAAATTATGAAAGATCTAAAACTTGTAAGTTTAGAAGACGTTTATGAAACATTAATGGATGAAATTCTTTGTGAGATCTTTGAATGTGAAGAGCATTATGATGAGATTAATGAAGATTTTATTTATGAATTAAGTTCAGAGAAGGAGATTCAAAAGAGAATTGAAAGGGAAGCTATTTCTTTAAATGAAGGAAGTGCTGAGATTGATGATCTTATAACTCTTGAGAAGCAGGCAAAGGACTACTTTAAGAACCCTACTGTTGTTTACGTACCTAAGGAAGAGCCTGTTAGAGATTATATTACTATCTATATTCAATTTAGTGCAGGAATGAACTTTGATTCTAATGGTAACGCTGTACCTATATGGAAATCATTTGGTCAAAAGCTAGTTGTTGATACTGAGAAGCTGTACGCGCCTGAGAACCTGTTATCTCATGTCGAATCATTAGGCATTGAAGTCACGGACCTCGTTAGACTTGTATGTTATGGGCCAAGCTTAGAAAAGCTTGTCGGCTCAAAGCTTTACAAAAAGGGAGAGAGGAAAGAATTAGTTGAGTTAGATGAGTCATATCCTAATATCATGTTGTCGATCCCGGATGAGGGAGAGGTGAATTACTCAGATGATTCCATATTCTCAAGAGTAGAGTCTATTGTGAATGAAAGTATCAAGTATGGGATGGATGTATCCGTGGATAAGGCTGCACTTTTGCACTGGCAACTGACGCACACTAGGCTTGATGAGATCAAGCTTGAGCAAGCGGAAGAGAAGGAGAGTCTTAGAATTCAAAGATTACAAAGAAAGTCTGTCGAAAGGAGAAATGATTTCGATGATAACTTTAGGGAAGCAAGGGAGGTTATCAAGGGACTTAACTCAGGAGAACTGTCGATTAAGTCTATTTTGAACTCTGATCTTAAGCTGCTTAATCAAGTGATGTATCTAACGCAGAAGAAGGGGGAGAGAATTAATAGGCCGGCAGTTTACTTCCAGCTAAGGTCATTGATCTCCAATAAAAAGCTCATTAAAATGGAGGGGAGTAGTGATGATCAGAAATCACTAGAGTTGATTAAGTTAATTAATTCTGGAGGTGCAGTAGAAGTTCATCTTCTTTCATATGAAGAGCTTGATTCTGTCTTTAAAGTCCTGTGGGGGAACGTGGGGGTTCGCATCTTAGGAAAGTATAAGGAAACATATTTCTTGTTAAAGGAACGATTTGCATTTTTAAAAAGCATTCAAGGGAAGGATGCTGCCTAATCGCTCCGCATGCTTCGCCCTTTCTGCGAAGTGCAGATTAAAAAGGCTGCGCTAACGCTTGCCTTCAATAATGCTAACGCATTTCAACTCGCTATGCTCGATTTTGAGCATAGCTCAATCTTGCCATAGGCAAATAATTAAAAAGTATTAAGAAATATTATTTCTAGCTGACGCTTGAAAAACAAATTAACTAACAGCAAGAAAAAAAGCTGGAGGGTAACTGTAAATTGCTTATGTTGGCAAAGCTCAAGGAGGGCAGTTTATGGAGATAGAAGTTAAATGTTAGATGATAACGATTTCAGTGGGTACTATGAGGATCTTACATTAGAGAAAGCGCTACACAAAGTAGCACCTCTCTTCGTAGGTAGCCTTATTCGAAAGCATCCGAGCTTAATGTTAGCGATAGTCCTTGCAGATGTCGCAGTTGAATTAAGAAATAATCATAAATCAAAAAGAAAATTTGGTGAATTGATTCTTCTTAAGGATTTCCAGTAGCTAATTAAAATTTCCAGCTTTCCCATGGGAGAAATGTTCTCCCGTGGGTTTTTATTACTTAACAAGGAGAAAAAAATGGTTGAACAAGCAATTGATCAAAGAAGTAAGGGCGAAAGCTCAAATGAATCACTGGTTGAGGGAGGTATTCTTTCTATAGGGGGAACGACATTTTCCACTCTTGGTAAAGTGGCCCTTGCGGTAGGGATGACAGGGTTACTGATGTATTTATTTGTAACAGCTGAGATCTTTATTGGGATAGGAGCACTGTATACAGGAATAAGTGTTGTCGCAGCAGGCTTAGTCAGTATGGCGATGGGAAACCGTTTGTCTAATGGGTTTTGGTTCGAAGGTTTAATGTCAGCATAAAAGATAAAGGGAGACCATTGAGTCTCCCTTCTTATTGGAGGATATATGATCAAGTTATTAAAAGATTCAAAATCTAATAAAGTTAAAGGGGTTTTAGTAAATGGAAAAAAGTTTTCCGTTAGCAAGGACCTAGCACATGCTCTATCTATTGAAGAGGGGCAGGTTATTAAGGAAGGAAAAAGAGTAAGTAATGAAGTTGAAGAGCTAAAAGAAGAGTTAGAAGTTAAAAATTATTATGGTGACTCGCCAACAATGCTCGTTGATATAACATTCGACAAGCTAAATCGGGTGATGAGTAGAAGATCTAGAGTTGAATTTAAGAAAGAAATACCTGAAGAAGCTAAAGAGTCATTTTTATTCTTGCTGGAAGACTTCTTGCTTGCACTAAATAGAGCATCATACAAAAGACATTTAGATTATGAAAAGTCATGCCAGAAAATCCTTAAAGAATCTGCATAGGAGAAGTTATGAAGTTAATACCAAAAAGTATAAATGTTCCAAGTCTCGGAGATACGGAAAGTATTGATGATCCAGATGTTCTCATCAAATTCTTTCATCCATGTTCTTCTTGGACATGGTACGTGACTGAGTATTCAGAAGAAGACAATCTTTGTTTTGGACTTATAGACGGTCATGAAATTGAACTTGGTTACTTTTCAATGGATGAGCTATCAAGCTTAAAGGTAAGAGGATTACCTATAGAGAGAGATCTTTATTGGAAACCAATGAAGCTTTCTGAACTTAAGGAAAGATTAAAGAACAGATAAGTGTCCCCCCGCGAAGCGGGGCGCCTCCTTGAGGAGGTTGGGAGGTGATATGAGAAAGGTAGCAATTTATTGTCGTACATCTACTAATATGCAACAAAACGGGCTCGAAGCTCAAAAGAGAGCACTTGTTAATTATTGTAAATCTAAATCTATTACAAACTTCATAATCTATGAAGACTCTGGGATATCTGGAACTAAGAAAGATAGACCGGCATTAAATGAAATGATGAACGAAGTTGATAAAGGAAATATACAAGTTGTTATTGTATATAGTTTCTCTCGTTTTGCGAGATCAACTAAACATCTATTAGAAGCTCTTGATCTTTTCAGGGGAAAGAAAACGGAGTTTATAAGCTTAAGTGAGAATATCGACACTACGACACATGTCGGAGCTTTGATTTTCAGTATCCTTGCTGCCTTAAGCGAGTTTGAACGCGAGCTTATAGTGGATCGTGTGAAAACTGGAATCTTAAATGCCAGAGCAAATGGAAAACAAATAGGTAGACCAAAAACTCGTAACGACGAGTTGATTATAAGTTTAAGAAGCAAAGGTTATACCTATAAGCAGATTCGGGAATTGTTAGGAGTGGGGCATGGATCAATAACTGCTGCAATAAGAGAAGCAGACAGAATATCTAAGAAGAAGAAATAACAGTCTGTTTATTATCGGTGTCCCGCAGACAGAAAAGATTTGTTTTCTGTCGAAAAAATCGGAGGAATGTATATGGAAAATTTAGATAAGTTAACTTATGTATCAGTCATAATCCTTGGGATAGGTGGAATATTCCTTGGTGGAACAGTGTTGAATGGTGTCTTTGTAGGTGCAATGAGCACACTTGGTATAGGGATGCTTCTATTTAAATTAAGAAAGAATCACTCAAGAACATTCAATTTAATAATTGAGCATAATATAATTTCAGATATAGTTTTGTCTTCTTTACTTGTCTTTATTATGGGCACTTCTACTGTTACATCTATTATCTCAGGTGCAAGCGCAGCTCTTTTTTGTAGTGCAGGACTTAGTTATTTATCAAGATATCTTAAGGGTGTTCATAATATGGAATCATACGTTCCAAATATGGAATAGTCGCTGTTTGTAAATATTTTGATCCGATAATACAGATAGAGGCGACTATGGAATTTAAAGACAGACTCGCTCTTCTTATAGAGGAGCGAGATATAAATTTATCACAATTATCTAAAGCTACAGGTATTGCTAAGACAAGCCTTCATAACTATCTCGTAGGAACCGAGCCTAGTATGTCTAAACTTGAAAAGTTAGGTGAGTTCTTTTGTTGTTCTATTGATTATCTTGTTACTGGGAAAGCTATTACGAACTCGATGGATGAATTTATCAAAAATGAAGTGTTCAAAGGTGTGTTTGAAGTGACAGTTAAAAAGGTTAAAAAAAAATAGGAGTAAATATGAGCAATATTATGAAGAATGGGATTGGACGCAAAGGATTTTTAGTTGGATCTTTGTGTACATGGGGTGGAGGAGTAATTCTATCATTTACTTATTTTTCATTTTTTTGGATGAAGCCAAATTATAGACTTTTACGATCAGTAATTGGACCAAGAAACTTAACGGATAAAATGGCACTTGAATGGGCCTTTGGTGCTGGTTTATACATAAAGAATGAGGAAATATACTCAGTTGCAGTATCTTTACTCTATACACTCTCTGTGATTCTTATAGCTTCTTTTTCTGTCTATCAATTTCTTTGCTATTTAAGATTGAAGAATATGAGCCCTACATCAACTGTAAATAAGAAATCATTCTTTGGGGAGTTAGCTTTTCGTATTTTTACTCTCTACATAAGTCGAAACGTTTTTATAATTTATATGTCTCTATCCTTTTTATTCTTAGTTTTTGTAGACAAGAAGGAAGAAACTAAAGAAAACTGAAATGAAGTTTTTACTTGAAATGTACATGTTTTTCTAGAGAGGGCTAGGTGAGAAAATGCATATTTCTTTATATATAGAGTAAGGAAATTCTTTATTCTCTAATGAATTCATAGAGTTGCAAATAGGTCACTATATTGTAGTGATTATGTAAACAAGCTAATAAAAAAATGAAGATTTATATAAAAAAACAAGGGAGGATAAAATGTTTAAAATACCGTTGATTATATTATTGGTAGGAGTTTTGGTTTCATGCTCGTCTAGACAATCTGTTAACACCGACTTGGACGAGCTTGCAATTGAAAGAGGAGCCCGAGAAGACAAGGTTGTGGGGGAAGACTTTCCTGATTGGATACATGACTCAGGATCTGATGGTGAGTTTATTTATACTGTCGGTACTGCTGAGTACCCACTTACTAAGCCTGGAAGTTATGTCGTAGAGGCTGCTAGTTTAGATGGTAGAGGGAAAGTGTTACAAGATGCTCCCTCCGACTATAAGGCAATCATTCAAAGTGCCATCGGAGAGTCTTTAGGAGCTCATGGCGACTTTAATCAAATGAAGATATTTGTAACCGAAGTTAAAGGAGTTCAAGGAATTAAAGTTGATAGTAAGAAAATTGCTTGCAGAAAGATTAAAAGATACAGCACTGCCGGAACGAAGTTAAATAGACTCTGCTATGTATATACATATGTGCCGATTGCAAAGCTAAATGAAGCTTATGCTCGTGCATTAAAAGATAAGTATGGGGTTGATAAGGCTAATAAATTTAAAGAAATACTACAGAGCCAGTTAAGTAAACTGAGCCAATAAGGAGTTTTTAGATGAATATAGCTCGAGTTTTAATAGTAATATGCAAGGTATTGTATAAACTACCTGGCTGGATTGATGCTTATCAAAATAGAAATTCTTGTAAGACCATCAACGCAATAGAAAAAGAAAAAGAAAAAGATAGAGCTGCTTAAGTTAGGGGGAGTATCAATGAAAAAAATGTTATTTTTTCCCATTGCTATACTACTAAGTTCTTGTGCTGCTCAACTTTTAAATAATCCTGAAAACAAAAACAGTCCTTTGAGACTAACTCATGCTGAATATGTTAAAGATGGAAGAATATATAAGGGTACTAAAGATTCATGCCTTAATGATAAAAGAGCAGTTAACTTTAAAGAGATAGGATCTTCTTTAGCATTAACTTATTACTTTGCTTATTACAATGATGAAATCCTTGAGATAGATTATGTTATTGAAAGGGTTGATTCAGAAGAAGGATATCGAAAAGATTTCGTTAGCGCTAAGAGATATAGAGTAAAGCATCACTTGAAGAGTTGTTTATTAGATAATAACTATATTGTTTCAGTAATTCCAATATAGGAATTACTGTCTTCTTGGAGCAACGTTCTAGATAGGAGAAGTCGTGTCGGTCAGTTTAAGTCAGGATGAAATCACTGCACTCAATGATTGTTTACTATTACCTGCTGATAGAAAGCTCTTGAACGGAATCTCTGAGGATTTAAATATTTCAATTGTAGGCATGTCAGATATTGAAGCACATTTCTTATTGAGAAAGAATGCTCTCTCCTTAAAGAGAGAAGTTGATAGATTTGTTGAGAATAGTGTAGAGCCTCTTTTTTTTACAGAAATAAAGGAGCTTTCAAAGGATGAATTGATCGAGCTAAGGATGAATATAACTTTAATTCTTTTTGAATTAACATACTAACTCTGAATAAAAATAACCTCTTGTCGTAGCGCGCGTCTTATTTGCATGATAAACTATCAAAGCTAAAACACCTAAAGAGGGAAGCCTTAAAGCTTTCCCTCCAAGATCGCTTTTTCAAGTTCACCAAAAAATGCTAATAATCTTGTTTCCGTTAATGGTAATATTTTAATTAAGAATTTCAATAGACTTGTATAAGGATAAAAATCTCTTAATAGATTTTTATCCTACAACAGTTCTATTACTCATAAGCATTATGAGCAGAATATATCTTATAAAGCTTTGGGAGATCTTTCTCTTTTATTCTAAACTGACTTCTTGCTTTTGTTTTCCATGCCCCATCTTCCTTTTTGAGGTTTGAGCCAGGGTCAAGATACGTTACTCCTTCTAGAAGGTTGTTTAAAAAGCCTTTAAACGTTGACTCTATACCTAGATCGATATTTGGTGAGTATTTATAAAAATAAGCACCATCGATCTCTTTTCTTTCACTTTTAACATAGCATGTTCTGGCATGCTTTCTTTGCCAGTGACCTAGAAGTTTAGTGAATGTCCATTTTGCAACGACCTCGTTCTCTCTTGTTGATAGGCCAATGTAGCCATCTTCCGAAGTAAAGTTACCATCATCATATCCATGAACAACAAGCTTTAGGCTTGTTAGGTGATGATGATCCTTATCGGTAATTTTATGTACGCCACCAAAGTTCAGTCGCTCTTTCTGACCATTCTTTGGTGGATATCCAAATCTTCTTATAAATTCAGCAACACCTAATTCATTGTAAAGGCCTGCATCAGGTTCTGGTGTAAACAGAGAGACAGCTCTTCCTGAATGTTGCTTAAGCTCCCATCCCTTGTAGTCTGGAGCAGCGTCACTGTTGGGAATAACACCGAGCTTAGCTTCAAGAGTATACCCTCCTCCATTTCTAGCTTTATACTCAATCTCTTCACCTTTTTTATTGAGCCTACATGACTTTATCCAGCCTTGCTCACAGATAAATTTAATAGCGTCTTTGATTTCTTGTATTGATTGTTTTATCGAGATCTTGATACCGTTGTCACTTAAAAGGCTTGATATACTAGCCTCGTAGAATATTTCCTTCTCGTTGCTTTCAAAGTGCTTATTCAAAAATGAATTAAAGTCTTCATCTATAAAATTAACGTATCCAAATGACTCACCCTTCTGATTAAAGCTTAAGATGAGAAAGCGATTATCGTGTCTATCTGCAATGACCTCCCTAGGAGCTCCTTTACATCCCAATAGAAAGCCTGAGAGACGAGACTCTGGGTATTGAGGGTATAGTATAAATTTTGCGTTAGGGGCGTTGTGAACGCCTGAGTCTGTGATCCAGCTAAAATTAAGGTAGTTCACGAATATATAGTCAGACGCTTTCTTTTTTTTGGAAGTTTGCTCAGATAGCTCTGTCCTGGTGAATGGAAGATACTTCATTCCTTTTTCACCACCAGTATTTATTTGCGCCTGAGAGCTGTCGTTATAACTTAGTTTTTTTATGAGGATATTTTGACAACCTAGGTCAGATAATTCTTTTACAACATCTTTTACTTTCAAAGCTAGTCTCCTTAGGTTGCTTGTCGGTTGTTAGTAATATTTGTTGATAAGCGTTATCTTTTTTGTTGTTGCCAGGTATCTTTTTTGTAGATTATTATTATTTTAATACCTGGAGGGTAAATGAATACAATTGAAGAGATCTTAGAATTTAGAAACTTGTATGGATTAACGCATGAAGATGTTGCTGAGCGATTAGATATAAAGAAGTACCAGATCAAGAAGATTGAAGCTGGAGAAATAGAAATTCCTGAATGGTACTCACTCGCAATGTCTGGAATGGCGAGTGAGATGAGTGCTATGAGGAAGAAGCACGTTGATTCTGCTGAGGGGAAGTTTACATTCATTGATCTCTTTGCAGGTATCGGTGGAATTAGGCACGCTTTTGATAAGGCTGGTGGAACTTGTTTATTTTCTTCTGAGTGGGATAAGTATCCTGCAAAGATGTATGAGGATAACTATGGGGAAAAGCCTGCTGGAGATATAACTAAAATTAAAGCTGAAGATATTCCTGCACACGATGTTCTTGTTGGGGGGTTTCCATGTCAGCCGTTTTCAATTGCTGGTGTTTCCAAGAAAGAATCAATGGGGAAGAAGCATGGATTTGAGGATGAAACGCAGGGGACACTATTTTTTGATGTCGCAAGAATCATTAAATACCATAAGCCAAAAATGTTCCTATTAGAAAATGTAAAAAACCTCAAATCTCATGATAAGGGAAATACGTTCAGAGTTATTATAAAAACGTTAAAAGAGTTAGGTTATGATGTTCAAGAGAAGATCATTGATGGAGGACTTCTTGTTCCACAACACAGAGAGAGAATTTATATTGTAGGAACTCTGGATCATTCAGAACCTTTTGTATTTCCAGAGATAAAATCGAAAAACTTAGTTCTAGACGATATTCTTGAGAAGGAAGGAACTGTAGATGAAAGATATACTCTTTCAGATAAGCTTTGGGCAGGTCTTCAAAGACACGCGAACAAGCATAAAGCTAAAGGTAATGGCTTTGGTTTTGGGCTTAAGAAGAGAGATGAAAGAGCTAGAACTCTTTCGGCCCGCTACTACAAAGATGGTTCAGAAATTCTAATTGATCAAGGTCCTAATAAGAACCCGAGGAGACTCACTCCTTTTGAGTGTGGAAGACTTATGGGGTTTCCGAAGAAGTTCAAGATAACGCTATCGGATACCAGGGCTTATAAATGCTTTGGGAACTCTGTTGTTGTGCCAGTAGTTGAAAGATTGGCTAAACAAATAGCCAAGCATCAAATAATCACTAGAGGGTTCGTTAAGGATTTACAATAGGAAGCTTCATGTATTTCTCGTTTGTAATAAATACTTCTATTTCATTGGTGAGGTAGTCAATAGCGGTTTGAACTGCGGTGATATATTTATTGAGATTTTCTTGGTTTAGTACGAACGAGTTTTCACCATGTGCAATACTATTTCTAATTTTTACAAGCCTTGTGATATCAGGAGCAATAGCTTCAAGTTTACTTTCATCAAAGTCAAAGATAGAGCAAAGCTCTCTAAGGACTTTGATGCTTAAGTTTGATTTTGTGTTTACTTTCGAGGGGACAGATACTGTATTGAATATCTTCTCTTTGAAAGCATCTGTGAACTGGAGCCTTTGCATAAAGGCTTGCTTACCGCTGAGAGGTTTGTATGCATCTCCTAGGCTGTAGACTAATATCTTTGTATTAACTGCTTCTGAACAGAGGTTGAGGCTGTTAAGGTGTTTAAGCATGACTTCTAGTGAATTCTTAGCAAAACCTTCCCAGTGAGCATAAATCATTGGAGTACACATTCTGCACCAGAGTGTTTCATCTACGCCTTTTTGATTTGCCTTAAATTTAGCAAACTCTTTTTCACGCCACTCATTTCCAATTTGTATTTCTTCAATAACCCTATGCATTTTCTTTGAAAATCTCTAGAGCTCTATTCATTCGACTTTTTAGTCTTGTGTTTGAATAAGTGTTTGCTCCAATATCTGCATATTCTTTGTCGGTTAACAAGCGATCTATTGCGTTGTAGATATTGTCTTGATTTTTATTTATATCTTTAAATGATTTAGGTAAGGCGTACGCTATTGAGTCAAAAATATAGAGAGCAAACTTTGAATTTGGTCTAAATGCATTTTTTCCAAACTTGGCGTTTAAAAGTTTCATCAACAGAAGGAAATCTTCCTTTTCTGTCTTTAAGTCAAATGGAACATCTCCCTTTGATACATTTCTCATATATTCTGTTAAGAAGTGGGGGATATTACTCGGGAAATCTTCTCCGCAGCCTTTGAATGCATAGTACCTAAGAGCAAGCTCTTCAAGAAACATTTGTTCCGTCTTACTTTCGGAGGCTCCAATTATTTCTATGAAGTTCTGGTCCTTGGCGATTTCTCTGAGAATTTGATTCAGGTCAACCTTGTATGCTCTAAATATACAGTTTCTAATCTCTTGCTCTGAAAGTGGACTAGCGCCAGTATTTAATCTGTTAAATAGCTCATACCTGACATCCTCTTGACTGTCCCACCTTACTATTTCAATCCTGCATACAGATCTCTTTATTGTTGTCTTGAGTTTTAGGGGGAGGGTTTCAATCGTTGTCCCCTTGAGTTCTTTTACCATCTCTCCTTCAGTGAGAGTTGAATTATTTTTATCTTTATTATGCTTTAAGATACCGAAGAATGAAAAAATGGTGGAAATTCTTTGAAGCCCGTCTACTAATTCCCATTTTCCATTTTCATCTTCTGCTACAAATATTGGAGGGATAGGAATTCCTAGAAGTACTGATTCGATAAATCGCGTTTGTTGAAAATCGGACCATCTGAATACTCGTTGATATTCAGGTGTGATAAATAGGTCAGCATCTTCGTAAACATTCATTAACTCGCCAAAAGACATATCTAAGCGATCTGTCTTTAACGTATTTCTTTTTTTCGATATCTTTTCTTCTATAATTTTATTATTAGACATAGTGTTCCTCGTTTAAGATTTTATTATATTTTTTATTTCTATATATGCAACAAGGAATATTTATCTATCATCAACTTGTCTGAAGTAGTTTTAATAAATTTGTGGCAACTCTCTCTATTTTATAATTAATTAGAAGTGATAGTTCTTGTTATAGTTACTATTGTTAAGGTTTAGGTTTATCTGTGTAATTAGTATGAATTAATTATTAAGTCCGGTTTTTCGACTATTTCTATGAACTGAAGTGATAAAACATGAAAACACATGAAGCAAAGTGAAATAAGACAAAAGCGTATAAGCCCATTAATATAGCCAACTAGAAGTTATTACTTGAATAGATTGTAGAGCTAGATACCCTCGGGTAGTTCTGGGAGGTGAATCAATCAGCGCTTTTACCAAAAAAGAAGTTAGGGCTGACTCTTATATGTCCATTAGGGTGGAGTGATATTATAAGCAAAGCCGGTTAATTCATTCAACATCAAGAAAACTTACTTAAACAATAAAGCAAGAGATCCGACAAAGGGTATTATAGAAAGGATTCATGAATGAAGAGTATAGAAGTATTATATTCACAGAAAATTGAATGCGGAATAGAAAGCCAAGTTAAGGTTGAATCTAGCAAAGATGGAATCTGTTTGGGATTGCTATCTCTTGCCGCTGAATAAAAATAGTGAGTAAGGTGGTTATGGAGCATTCAGATAAAACTTATTACGTATTTATAGACAATCAGGCTTTTAAGACAATTAAGTATGATCTTAGCCATTCGGTAATAGAAACTATTGTTGATGGGGTAGAAGAAGGGAATATAAAGATTCTTGTAAATTCTATCCTAGAGGGCGAGTTTGTAAAACATTGTTCAAATCAGTTAAATAGTGAAAGGCAAGCTCTTGATAGCTTAAGATGTTCAGTGCAGTACATGGGAAGCGAACTAGAGAGTATTGTCGAAAAAATTGGTTTACTTTCTGGTGAAGGTATTTGGAAATGTTTTATTGATTTGGTCAGTGCAACTTCAATAGATAAAAACGTAGAATGGAAAGTCGTATTCGATAAGTACTTTAAAGGGGAAGCACCATTTAGCAGTAAGAAGAAAGATGAGTTTCCTGATGCATTCACTATTGAAATGTTATCAATTTACGTTGAAAAAGGTCTATTTGTCATCTCTGGGGATAATGATTTTTTTAGTTGGTCAGAGAGTAAAGATCAGGTAACAGCCTTTAGGTGCCTAAAAGACTTTACAGATTTTTATGTTAAAGAGCAGAAAAAATATGCAAGCATAATAAATACTTTAGTAGGTAGTATTGGGATTGTTGAGCCAATTATTAACGGTAAAATAGAGGATCAATTTAGTGATGGTTACCATTACGAGTTAACAAGTTATCATTCTGAAATAGATGGAGCGAATGTCGAAAAACTTGGACACTTTGGCTATGATATTTTAAGGGTTTCTCTGGATGAGAGTGAGATTGAGGTTGAATTTACATACAGAGGTGAAGTTGAATTAGAAATAACGTCAGATGTTGTTGTTCGCGATTCGATTGATAAAGATTATATGAGTTTAGGATCTAATAAGAATACTGCTATGATACAAGCTGACTTTAAAGGAAAGGCTGTTATTTCATTAGATGAGGATGATGGAAAGGTAGAGCTTCTTGAGGTTTATGACGAAGAGGTTATTGCTAGAGACTTTGACGTTCCTCATGAATGGGAGTCATTTGTAGTTTATGACTAGAGATATATTATGAGAAACTTTCCTCAAAATCCTATTTGCCAAAAAGGTCCATCGGAGTCTGTTCCAAAAAGGTTGCGCTCTCATTTAAGCTTTATTGTTGAAGAGGTAACATGCTTAAATTGAACTCCTCACTGGATAAGTCTTTAGTGGAAACGAGAATATATTACATTCACTGAATTATTTGGAAAACCTATAAGTAAAGAGTCTGAGGATTTATTAAATTCCGACAGAAAGACTTGAGAGTAATGAAGAATAAAAGAGGTGGATATGTCGAATAAAAATAAAATATGATTGAAAAAAAGTTTTCTAAATTTATTTATACTTTCAAAGTAGATTAAATCTATAATTGTGAAGCAACTTTTGTATTTTCTTTCACTGGAAAACTAATAGCGTCTTTAGAGATGAAGAAAAGAATACAGAAGTTCAAAGGTGTGGAAGATTATAAGCTTGTAAAGGTCTCAAACGATATTGAAAACCTTGTAAACTCAAAATCACATATTTTTAAGAAAGAGAAATTCCGTTACTTCGTGGGCTTAAATAAAACAGGTTAATCAAATGAAAAAGTTTAAAAGTAGTTCGATATTGGCAGATTTACGTCCTGAGGTTGAAGTAAAGTTTGATCATCCGAGGACCAGTATCGGAGCGACTCTTTGTTTTGAATTACACGACATCTTAGGAGAGGTTGAAGACGTTAATAGTTACCATTATGAAGTAAACGTTAATAGCGTTGAATATAAAGTAAAGATAAGTAATGAACTCATTAGATGTTATAGTAATGAGAAAGATAACTTAGAGCTGATTACCAATTCAGATGAGTTTAATACGGTTGATAGCTTTGGTGGTCATAGAATGAAAACATTTATCGAATGGGAAACTAGGCTAGATTATCATTGCAAAACGGATCTTGCCCGTAATATTCTTCCTAATAAAGCGCATATATTCTTAAAAATTGTTAACAAGCTTGTTGATAGCTACAGAAAGACTATATCAGACATGGCATATATTTTATGGCCACATTATACAGAGATGAGTTTTGGCTGTATGTATGTACAATATTCGATCGACGGTGTGGGAGAAAAATTCCTGTTAAATGGAGCTGCTTTGCCACCTGTTAAGGCACCTTACTTTCCTAAAGGTGTTCAAAAAGAAATGTCCCTAAAATTTCGTGATTTATTATCTTCTAATATTTCGATAAAAGTTTCTGAGTACAACTTTCTTAAGGGACAGGGATTTGGTGGTAGGGTCGGTGCATACGAGCAAGCAATAATAATGCAGGTTTTTGCTGTTGAGCAAGAATTGTCTTTGTTAGTCGAAAGGAACATAATCTATCCAAAAAGAAAAGATAAAAAGAGAATATTTGGAGCATATGTAAAACTATTACAAGATAAAAAAGTGAAGGTTCTATCTCAGGCAGACATTAAATTGATTCAGGAGCTTTTCGATCTTCGTGATGGAATAGTCCATAACGATGAAAGAGATTTAGCGAATGTAGATTTTCCACTTTCAAGGGATAGTTATAATAAATACTCTGTTGTGTTAAAAAAGCTATATAAACATTTAGTTACATTATAACTTAATTTTAATCTAGTAATAGCTGAATTTCACGACAAATAACTTTCGTTTCAAAAGATATCTAGTTCTGATATTGGAAAGATATTAAGACAATTCAGTTATATACGCGACTTAATGGAGTGGATATTTCAAGTATAACAAATTGGCTTGATTTCATTAGTTGACCAGAATGGTCGGGCGGGCCAATACTTACTTACGGCCGATGAATAGGGCCTTTCAGAGTCTACGTGTTGTGTTAAATTAGTATCAAACACATATAGTAGGTTATTGTTAACCTTACCATGACGGGCTATTTTTATTTACAGGAGTTTTTATGTCAGCTGTTCTAGCATTTGAAATATCAACAAAATATCAAGATAGAATATCGAATTATTTATATAAAATTGATAGAGATTCAGAATGGATTTCTGATAATAATGGTCATTGTACAAATAGAGAAGGACCGCACATTAATAGGTGGACTATATCTCATAACTATATAAATGAATTTTATGAAGTCGTGTGTGCTTTCTTTACATACTCACCAAGTGGTAAGTATGAGCAATTGTATTATGAGGTTGTCAGAGAGGAATCAGGTGAGATTGGTCTTACAATGAAGTATGGTGAACTAAATGAAGAGACGATAGAGATTATAATTGGCGAAATGAGACAAGTTCAATCAAGGTTTAGAACCCACGCTAGAGACAGACAGAATTATCTAAAAATGACAAAAGAAGAGAAAGCTGAGAAGGGTGGCCCTAATAGAAACAATATGTGCGGTTTATATTTATGGAGAGGTGAAATAAATAGTTCGCATAAACATTGGAAAAACTATCAGCGAGCAATAGACCTTAATTTTTCATCTACACTTATGGTGACAATGATGAAGGAGTGGAAAATTCACCTTCAGGATATAAACTTTTAACTACATTGAGATAGTAAGACTATCCCAAGTGTCTTTTTCTTTTTGGCCAATAGGCTTGAATGATTTCCATGTAAACTCTTCGCCACATCCATGGTCTTCACTCTTAAGTCCTCTATAGCCTTTAAGAGCGAATGGTACATCCGTTACGATCTCCTTTCCACAGCATAGACAAGAACCAGTCTTAACTCTAAGGTTGTACTTTGAAGTCCAATTTAAATAATCTTGTTCTAATGGAAATAGCATATTAGTTCCTCGTAAATCTGTATCGGTATTTTAACGCAAATATTGACGCGGGCCACTATGTAGTGCAGCAAAATTAGTGGTTATTTACTAAAATAATTAAAAAGGGCCATAATATTATATAGTTGAGTCGTTACAAATTTCACCACCTTAACTTTACCCAGGTTCTCCTTGCGTAATTAACTCTTTAAAAAATTATCCTGAAGATAAGTATGTAGATGAATGCCTCTTGAAATGCGGGGAACTCGTCTGGAATTGCAGGACCACTAAATAAGGGTGTATCTCTTTGTCATGGTACATATGGTAATGGCTATTATTTCTACAGTTATACAAACGTACAGGTGATGAGAAATGGCTAGCAAGAGCATTTGCCTTGCTCTCGATTATTCAGAGAAATGGAAGACCTACTTTATTTACTGGAGAGATGAGCCCTGCTCTCTATCTTGTTGATTGCTTAGAAGAGCGAGTTGACTTTCCATTTTTAGATAGTTTAGAGAGATCCAGTTCCGATATAAGTCAACTGAGGTCCACCATTGACCAGACAATGAGAGCTCCTATGAGGGGCTTTTTTTGTGGCTAAATTTCAGATAGATAGCCTTTAGGGTAAGACCTACAAAAGATTTAGACATTGTTCTTATAATGAAACCATCAGACGGATTTTTAAATACTCTTAAGAATTATGTAAAAGAGCGGGCTGGAAGCCTTGTAGGCCAGAGATTAATAAGCTCTGTTTACTTGGTAAGCAGTACTTTATATAAGTTGTTGAATATACATGCAAAGTGAGGCTTTTATTTGCTCAAATGACTTAAATTTTAGGTCAATTGACCGATGCGTGTTAAGCTGGTTTTATATGATTGATAAACTATTCGGCTCGAAAAATGCCGGCCACATTCTTCTTTATTTGTACCACTATGGTGAGGCTCATCCTCGTGGAATAGCTAAGGGGCTCGGAATTTCTCTGTCGTCAGTTCAAAATCAACTTGGGAGATTTGAGGATACAGGAGTTGTTGTTTCAAAGTTGATTGGCAATGTTCGCATCTATTTTTTTAATGGGAAATTCCCTATTACTAAACACCTATTAGAAATACTTAAGATAATTCATTCGTCTATGAGCAATGAAGACAAGGAAGAACTCTTTAGAGAAAGGTTACGGCCAAGAAGACCTGGCAAACCTGTTATTGGAAGAGGTCAAGATGATTGACTTTAAAACTTGTAATGAGGAAGAGCTTTGGAAGTATGTTGCTGTTGAATTGAAGAAAAAAGGTATTGATACGATACTTGTTGGTGGCGCAGTTGTTGCTATTTATACAGATGGGCTATATCAATCAGGCGATCTTGATTTTGTGTTAGGGAGCATGTTCACCAAGGGACTTGAAGAGGCCATGAACTCTTTAGGCTTTGTTAAGAAATCGAGACACTATATTCACCCTGAATGTTCACATCTTTTTGTAGAGTTCCCAGGTTCTATTCCTCTAGGTATTGGTGAAGATACTTCAATAGAGCCAGAAGAAATTGAAGAGGGTGGAGTTATTATAAAAATCTACTCCCCTACGGATTGTGTAAAAGATCGCCTAGCTACATATATTCACTTCAAAGATAGAGATGGTTTAGATCAAGCAATAATGGTGACAGATAAGTGTGATATTAACTTCGAGTCAGTAAAAAATTGGTGTGAGAACGAAGGTCGTCCTGATATTTTTGAAGAGTTAATTGAATTGATTAAAAAGAAAAAATAAATTAATAATAGTTATTGCTTTAAGTAACACTGATTAGTTTAAGAAAAGATCACCGTGGCTATTTTGGCTACACTTTGGCCACTGACCTGAATGAAAACATTAGGTTATAGTTCTAGCGACACCTCCACCAACGACAGTGGCGAACAGCTGGACGAACTTTGTTACTGTAAATGATTAATAAGACATGAAAAACAAAAGTTCGTTTAGAAATTCACCACTATGATCATCAAGGATAAGTCGAACTTTTTAATCATAAATTTTTTAAGAATCCATTTTTCTATAAGTAGGACAACACTTTGATGATTAGTTATTTTTACAATCGTCTACAAGACCCGGTGGGTAAACTTCCTATGAAACTTGCGAGAGAGTATGAAGAGCAAATCAAGGCAAATCAACTGTAAGTTAGGCTTCTGCCACGTATAAATTCTTATAGCCTTTCTACGATTAGTATTCATGGAGGTTATCATGAATATTGAAGTCGTTGAACTAATCGCAAAAGCAAATAAGATTCTCGCAGTTACTGG